>JADFZS010000070.1 GCA_015232405.1 Magnetococcales bacterium
GCTGTTAGAGAGGCCATCAATTCTGGAGCTGTATATAAATTTTTGAGTAAACCATGGAATGATGATGTATTACGGGCACAAATCAAAGAGGCTTTTCGCTATCAACAACTATTTCGCGCAAAAGATCATCTTAGTTTAGCCTTTGAGAATACCATTGAGGGTCTGATAATTACTGATTCAAAAGGAGTTATAGAGTCAGTCAATCCAGCTTTTACCAAAATAACTGGCTATAACCCGGAAGACATTTTAGGAAAAAAATCTTCACTGCTTCGTTCCAATAGACACAGCCCTGCTTTTTACCAGGAAATATCAGATTCCCTGAAAGATAAAGGGCAGTGGGATGGGGAAATATGGAGCAAAAGAAAAAATGGTGAGTTATTCCCAGAGTGGCGCTCAATATCAGCAATTAGCGGTGTAGGCGGTAATATTTCCAATTATGTATCGTTTATTGTTGAGATATCACACCAGAAGGAGAATGAAAGGCAGATACAATACCAAGCTTTACATGATCCCTTAACAGATTTACCAAATCGTAAGCTTTTTTTAGACCGTCTCAATGTTTCTGTTGAACAGGCCAAACGTTCCAATCAGTGTCTGTCAGTTATGTTCATCGATCTAGACCGTTTTAAACAGATCAATGATAGTTTGGGTCATGATGTGGGTGATGAACTCTTAAAACAGGTTGCTGTAAGGCTCTCTCAGAGTGTACGAGGTGAGGATACAGTATCAAGAATTGGGGGGGATGAGTTTGTATTAATTCTCTCACGTATCGCGGGGCTAAAAGCTGCAGATAGTATTGTTAAAAAGATCATGTCAATGTTTAAAGAAGCAATTGTGATTGGTCCTCATGAACTCCATATAACTCTGAGTATAGGTGTGGCTGTTTTTCCCAAAGATGGTTTAAGTCCTGAAGATCTCATAAAAAATGCTGATTCTGCTATGTATCAAGCAAAACATGGTGGAAGGAACGATTATTGTTTCTACTCTCCTGATATGAGCCAGGATTTAACTGAACAGTTGATTTTAAAAAATGCTCTATATAAGGCCATGAAGAATGAGGTGTTTTTGCTAAACTATCAACCACAAGTAGATTTGATGAACGGTCGCTTGATGGGGCTGGAGGCTTTAGCTCGTTGGCCAAGACCAGATGTTGGCTCCGTACCACCTTCGCGATTTATTCCTCTGGCTGAAGAGGAGGGTTTAATATTGGAGTTTGGTAGATGGGTGATTAAAACAGCTTGTCAACAGGTCAAAGAGTGGCAGGATATGGGGTTGCCCTTTGTAAGTGTAGCGGTAAATCTCTCTTCTCGTCAGTTTGAAGAGGATGATTTGGTTGATTACATTCTAGAAACTTTGGCACAAAACTTCCTTAGCCCTGGCTCACTAGAGGTGGAGGTTACAGAGAGTCTGATAATGCGTAATCCCGCTAAAAGTGCAAAGATACTGGAAAAATTAAGAGGGGTTGGCATTGGTATAGCTCTTGATGATTTTGGCACTGGATATTCATCTCTTAGCTATTTAAGAGAGTTCTCATTTGATACTATAAAGCTAGATAGATCATTTATTCTTAATATGACAAAAAAACCTGAAGATGAAGCAATTGTTGATACCGTCATTCAGATGGGAAAAAACCTCAAGCAAAAAGTGTTAGCGGAAGGTGTTGAGGATGAAAGCCAGATGATCTCGCTACAAGCAAAAGGGTGTAGCCAGGTTCAAGGTTATTGGATCTCTTCCCCACTAAGTGCAAATGATGCTGTGGCATTTATTAAATCATGGGATCCTGAAAAGGTGGTTTCCTTATGGTCAAAAGTAGGTATTGCAGATGTGTAGATGAAAGAAAGTTTTAGTTTTGTTATGACTTAACCGATACCTTTTTAACACCTGGGAAACATAAACTAGATTAAAATGTCCTGTTTTTTGCTTTTGTTATGTTGGCGCAGCACTGTAACCAAAGCTTGATCCTGACTTTTTTTAAATTAAACATATAAATGCTAAGAGTATAAAAAACAAAAGAAAAATGTGTAGTTTAGAGGTTGGTTTTTTAGATGTTTTGATTTTTTTTTAGATATTTTGATTTTTTTACTAAGGTTCAGATTATCTGCGTCCGATACGTGTTACTAAGGTGACACACTAAAGATTAAAGACTGACATTTCGAAGTCACCCCTTACATTATATGTCCACGGGCCGGGTTGGCCCTGTAAAACGATCAGCCCACTCCCATTTTTGGAAAAACAATTTATTCATTAGTGGAATCTTCTTTAACAGAGGATATGAGGCTATGTTACATGCGACAGTACAAACTAATAGTTATCAAGCAAATCTAAATAGTGCAGTTTCTCAAGCTATTTCTGGAGCAAAACCAGATTTGATTGCTAACAACAACATCACTCAGCAAGCGATAAGGGCAACAGGTGAGGTTAAAGAGACAAAATCAGTAACTCAAGAGTACACAACATTGAGCAAGGAGTCAGTTAGTAAAGCTATTGACGACCAAGTATCTGAGTTTTTTACCAGATATCCCAATGGCGGTACAGATCAAGATGTTGCTCAGTTTCTTGAGAGCATCAGGTTAAATGGCACTTTTTAATTAAATTAAGTGCTGTTTAAGTAACACTTTATTGATAACGGGAGTAGACCTAAGCCATGGATGCGCTTAGTGAGTCTACTCCGCAGTTTACTATAAATATAAATAAAAAAACTTCAGTTTGACACTATCATCTGTCAGAGATGTGGCTGTGGTTCTATATGCTAATCTAATCTAAACTATGGTTTGATTGAGCATCAGCCCGTCAAGTTGTTAACATCTTTGGCAGGTGATGGTGTTACAAGCGAAAGTTTTGTAAGTTGTTTTTGTGATGGGTTGTTATCTGTCATGGTTGGTCATGCGTGCCTAAAAAAAGCAACTTAACATTATCATAGAGCAACCTTTCTTCTTCGTGTGAATTTATCCATAACACGACATACTACCCCTACTTTAAAAATCTGAAATAATTTAAAATTAACGAAAAATTGGCACACAATGTGAAGTTATCTACCACTAGGATAGATGATGGATAATTGGAGTCAATTTATGTTTGCATTTTTAAATAAAATAGTTGGTGTTGCCGATGGCAATGAGGCTTGCGTAAACTATCTAAACCTTGGTCTGAAAAACTCCCAACAAAACAGACATAAAAAAGCTTTAAAATATTTCAAAAAAGCAGCCAAGCTTGGCAGCTCTCAATCACAATATAATATCAGTATCATATATTCAGAGGGGTTGGGGGTTGATAAAGATCTCGATAAAGCTCTCTTATGGTGTAAAAAAGCAGCTGAAAATGGTGAACCGTTAGCCCAATATAATCTTGGGGTATTGTATTGTCAGGGTGTTGGTGATGAATGGGATTTAGTTGAATCTCACAAATGGTATAAAGCCGCTGCAAATCAGGGGGTGGTAGAGGCCCAATTCAATCTTGGAGTCTATTACGCTAAAGGTATCGGTACTCCTGTAGATTTTGCTGAGTCTGCAAAATGGTATACGAAGGCTGCCAAAAATGGTGATAAAAACTCGCAATACAATTTGGGTTGCCAGTATGAAAGAGGGTTGGGGGTAGAGCAAAGCTATAATAGAGCCATTGAGTGGTATCAACTAGCAGCAGAGCAGGGGGAAGCAAATGCCAAGTATAGTCTAGGGACCTTTTATGAAGATGGCAAAGTAGTAAGTAAAAACCTACCAAACGCAATTAAATATTATGAAGAGGCAGCCAATAGCGGAATAACCGCAGCCCAGATGAAATTGGGTAACATCTATTTTAATGAGTTTGTTGAAGGGCCAGACCAAAGCAAATCGGCATTTTGGTTTAAAAAAGCTGCTGATGATGGTGATGCCACAGCTCAATATGCCTTGGGAGTGTTGTATGGTAAGGGGTTTGGTGTAGATAAAGATAGCCAAGAATCCCTAAAATGGTTTGAAAAAGCAGCTCAACAGGGACACTCAAGTGCTCAATATAATCTAGGGCGTATTTATAAAAAAGGGGTGGGGATAGACCATGACTATGAGCAGTCAATAAAATGGTATGAATCTGCTGCAAGTAAAGGTGATGCAAAAGCCCAGATTAGCCTTGGAAAACTCTATGAAAACGGCTCATTTGTTCCCCAAGATTATAAAAAGGCCCATGCATGGTATTTAAAGGCTGCCGAACAGGGGGAGTTAGATGCCCAGTGTAAACTAGCAACCATGTATGCCGATGGTGTTGGGAGCAAAAATGATTTACAAGAGTCTGCAAAATGGTTTGAAAAGGCAGCCCACCAGGGTGATATAGAGTCTCAATACAAAATAGGGAATATATATAACAAAGGCATAGGCATAAAAACAGATAAGCAAAAAGCAGCCAAATGGCTGCTGCAAGCTGCCGAGCAAGGTTCAGCATTGGCACAAAATGATTTGGGGTTGATGTTTACAGAGGGTGTCGGGGTTGAAGAGGATCAAAAATCAGCTCTCCATTGGTTAAAACAGGCTGCACTACAAGGGGTTGAAGAGTCACAGTATTTACTGGGAAAAATGTATGAACAGGGTAAAGTTGTCAACCAGGACTCCAAGATAGCAGCTGATTGGTATGAAAAATCAGCTCAGCAAGGCAACCTTCATGCCCAGATAAACTTAGCAAGGCTGTATTATAAAGGTGTGGGAGTAGAGCAAGATTATATAGCCGCAATTAAGTGGTACAAGCTAGGGGCTGACCAGGGAGATATTACCTCTAAATATCGACTTGGGTTGATCTATGAACAGGGTTTGGGGGTTGGGGTTGATTTTAAGCAGGCCATTTTTTGGTATGAACAGGCGGCTAAAATTGGTTATACCCTGGCCCAATATAATCTTGGCTGTCTCCTCAAGGCTGTTGCAGATGACAAAGATGGTTTTGAAAAAGCGATTTATTGGTTTAAAAATGCTGCCACCCAAGGTGATGATCTAGCCCAGCTTGATTTAGGAGAGATATATGAAAAAGGGGAGTTGGTAGATTACGATATCGATGCAGCCATCGATTGGTACAAGATGGCAGGAAATCAGAATAATCTAGCAGCACAAAATCACTTAGGGGCCATGTATGAGCATGGTAAAGGTGTAAAAGCAGATTATGATGAGGCTGTTTATTGGTACGGTAAAGGTGCCAAACAGGACGATCTATGGGCGCAAACCGCCCTGGCAAGTTTATTGTTAAAAGGATCAGCTGATAAAAAAGCAGATTATGATAAGGCAATAAAATGGTATGAAAAAGCTGCTAAATCTGGTGATGACGGTGCAAAATATCAGCTGGGTTGTATCTACAAAAATGGTCTGGGGGTAGAGAGCAACTATGATACTGCCCTGCAATGGTATCGTGATGCTGCAAAGTCCGACCATCCACAATCTCAATTTGCCATAGCTGAAATTTACAAAGATGGACTTGGTGTTGACAAAAACTACCATGAGGCCGTTGAGTGGTATAAAAAATCGGCGAGTCAGGGTCAAGCTTCTGCTCTTAGAGAGCTGGGGCAAATGTACTGTTCAGGTTTGGGAGTAGATAAGGATTATAACAGTGCTGCTAAATGGTATGAAGAGGCAGCCCAAAAAGGTGATGCTACAGCCCAGTATGAACTGGCTAATTTGTTCGCCAAAGGGCTTGGTGTTGATCAGGATTTTCAATTAGCAGCAAAATGGTTCAATTCAGCTGCTGAGTTGGGTGTTATCAACGCCCAGTTGGAGCTAGCTAACTATTTCAGCAATGGTACAGGTGTCTCTCAAGATTATACTAAAGCCATAAAGTTTTTTAAACAGGCCGCCAACCAGGGTTCCGCCGAGGCACAATTAAAACTTGGTTCCATCTTTAAAAAAGGGGTGGGAGTAGCAGTTGACATACCCGGTTCGATTAAATGGTATGAAAAGGCCGCTCTTAAAGGCAATATTGCAGGGCAAAATATTCTTGCAAACTTCTACTACAAAGGTGATGGGGTTGAAGCGGATCTCAACGAAGCAGTTAGATGGTATGAACTTGCTGCTAACAACCAAGATATCTCTGCTCAATTAAAGCTGGCTAAAATATACAAAAAAGAGAATAAAGATAGCAGTCATATAAAAGCTGTGGAGTGGTATGAAGAGGCGGCAAAACTTGATAGCTCTGAGGCCCAATATCAACTGGGGGTCATATATCAAAATGGTTTAGGCAAGATAAAAAGTGATGCTGAATTAGCTCTGCAATGGTACGAAAAAGCTGCACAACAGGGGCATGCTACTGCCCAGTTTGAACTGGCACTTTTATATGAGAACGGTCAAGATGGGATAAAGCAGGATAACAAAAATGCTCTTTTGTGGTATGAACAGGCAGCCAATCAGGGCAATCTATTGTCCCAGGCTAGATTGGGCGAAATATACTTTGAAGGGGTAGATGTTGAGCATGATTATTCTAAAGCAGAAAAATGGTTGTCAGAAGCAGCAAGGCAGGGTGATACCACATCGCAATATCGTCTTGGGTATATGTATGATAATGGTATAGAGGTAAAAGAGAACCACCTTGAGGCTATAAGATGGTATGAAAACGCTGCTAACAAAGGCCATGTTCTAGCGCAGTTTAATATCGGCAAAATTTATCAAAAAACAATAAGCGGTAAAGAGGGCAATATCAAGGCCGCCACGTGGTTTGAAAAGGCAGCTAATCAGGGCAATGAGTTGGCTCAATATGAGCTTGGTAAATTATATTATGAAGGTTTGTGGCTGGTAAAAAACAGTGAATTAGCTGTTGAGTGGTACGAAAAAGCAGCTATACAAGGTAACTTAAAAGCCCAATGCCAATTGGCTGAAATATTTAAAAAAGGTGATGGGGTAAACACCAACTATGATGCTGCAATAGCATGGTATCTCAAGGGAGCCAACCAGAACCACCGTAAGGCCCAAATCTCTCTTGCCAATCTCTATTTTTTTGGTCTAAACCAACATAAACCAAACTATCAAGAGGCACGAAACTGGTTTAAAAAAGCTGCAGCCAAAGATGATATCACCGCAAAATACCAGCTAGGTGAGATATATCACCGGGGCCTTGGAGTTGAAAGCGATAACAAGTTGGCGTTGGGATATTATAGAGAGGCTGCCCAACAAGGTTGTTCTTTAGCCCAGTTGGCACTTGCAGAGCTTTATTATAACGGGGAGCATGTTCCCCAAGATCTAATACATGCAGCCCAATGGTATGAAAAAGCGGCAATGGGGGGAGTTGCAACTGCCCAGTTACAAATGGGAAGGATCTACAGTGAAGGTAAAGGTGTCGATTCCGATCAAGTGGTAGCGGTCAAATGGTATGAAAAGGCAGCTGAACAGGGTAGTCATACTGCCCAGGTTGAGATGGGAAATAGATATAACCAAGGCTATGGAGTCAAGAAAGATTTAAAAAAATCATACAACTGGTATTTAAAAGCTGGCCTGCAGGATTCCATAATAGCGCAATATGAGCTAGGGGTTATTTTTGCTGACGGAATTGGCGTTAAACAGGACCATAAACAGTCAATAGCCTGGTATACAAGGGCTGCTAGCAATGGGTTTTTATGTGCGCAGTTGATTCTCGGTGCGACATATCAAGAGGGTATAATTGTTGTAAAGGATCTGACCACAGCAGTAAAGTGGTATGAACTAGCAGCAGCCCAGGGGGATATTTCCGCTCAATTAAAGCTGGCCTTGATCTATGCCCAGGGACAAGGCGGAGAGCAAAACTTACAAGAGGCTGCTAGATGGTACACATTGGCAGCCGAAAAAGGAGATGTCACCGCCCAAATGCAGCTGGGAGATCTCTTCTCTTCGGATAAATTTATAGCCAACCTTAAAGATGCCGTATACTGGTATAAAATGGCAGCAAGCCAGGAGAGTGTTGCAGCTCAATATAGGTTGGGGCAGATATATTCTAAAGAGGTTTCTCAACTGTCAGAAAATGAGCAAGAGGCGGTTATCTGGTATGAAAAGGCAGCAAACAGTGGCTATATTCCTGCTCAATACGAACTGGCAATTATATATGAGAGCAGCAAAGGGAAAATTAAAAGTTATCAAAAAGCTGTGAACTGGTACAAAATAGCAGCAGATGCTGGAGAGCCACTGGCTCAACTTGGTTATGGGCGACTATTATTAAAAGGTCTTGGGGTAGAGCAAAACCATAAAGAGGCCCAAAAGTTGTTACATGAATCTGCATTGCAAAATGTTGCAGAGGCTCAATTTGAGTTGGGACAGATGTTTGAACATGGTTTGGGAGATGGCGAGGACCATAAAAAGGCTCTGTTTTGGTATAACAAAGCAGCAAAGCAAAATTTGGCCAAGGCTCAATACACCCTGGGTTTGTGTTATGAAAAAGGGGTTGGTACAGCAATAGACAATCAAGCCGCGCGAAAATGGTACAGTACAGCAGCAGAGCAGGGATATGAAAAAGCCAATGAAAATCTGGTTGATCTTACATATAGGCTAGCTAAAAATGATAGCCAGGGTAAGCTACAACAGCTAGGGGAAAGTCCACTTGAGAGCAGAGAACAATTGCTGGAAAAAGCCCCATACAACTCTGAAACAGAGCATACCATCAATCAGAATTATCAAGCAAAAAGTTTTGCTGCCAGGGTCGCTGAATTACCCATAGCGGTGGATGCTTTACGTGGACAAGAGAGCATACTATTTAGCAGACCTGCCTATATTGATGAGATATATTCGATAATCAAAAAAGATGAACATGATTTCAGCAGGCCGGGGGAAGTTATCACACAACAAAAAATTGAAGAGTGCTTTTCCATAGGTCAAACCATAAAAACTACCTTACATATGCTTAGAGTTGACCATCAAGCTAGAATAGCCTGTGATATGTTTGAAAATTCTGACTATAAGCAGCTAGCTAAAGAGGCCATAATAAAAGTCGAATCCAATAGCCGTTACAGTATTGCAGATGCCATAAATGAAATGACAGTTGAAACTGTTGACAAGGCAAAACAGTATGCAGCTGAGGTGGAACAAAGGCTGGATAGTGGAGAGTTTGGAAGTTTGCCCCAGGTGCGTGTGTTTATTATTAAAAAGTGTGATGGTATTGCTGACAATTGGCAAAAATATGGCAAAAAACTAAAGGCAGAAATTACAAATCAAGCCAAATAAATCCATGGGGAAAAAAGCGATTAGATTTAAAAAACCTAAACAGATTTTCTGTAGTAAAACAGAAGATCGTTGGCAAACTCATCAGCTGACATGTTGTCCAAGGCGGCATAATCTTTAATCTGCCTTTTGATGATCTCTATGTTTCCGGTTTGAGCAATCAGTACATAAAACAGCACAAGTAACGAGGAGCCTCTATATACATATTCTGGAGATGATTTTGACATGTCACCAAAGACATGCTTCATCAAGGTGTTGATTACATCTCTGTTGTCATCAAGCTGAACTTTGATACTGCTAACAGAGCTTAGTTGCATATTTATGTAGATATAGGCTAGGGAAGATAGAAATTCTTCGTTATAGGTTAATGTGGTATCGAAAAAGTCGGATATGTTGCGGTCTAAAGCTCTTACAACCCGATCATTCAGTATAAATGAATCAAGCTCGGCAATAAACTTGACATACTCCTCTTCTGATTCATCAATACTATTGTGTTGGTTGGTCTGGGCAGTGTTTAGACTGTTATCTCCAGAAGAGTTATCAGTTGTGATATCTCCATCCCTGTTCTGTTCTAATTGATATCCAGTATCAGCAGTTGATTCGTTATTATCCCTACCACCGCTGTTGCTGGTCAGAGATGTTTTTATTCTGCTAAGCTCTTCATCTGCCATTTTTAACAGGTATGAGACCTGGGCTAAGCGATTTATCTCTTTGTCCGTACTGCTGTTTTTCAAGGCGATATCATCAAAAACATCCTTTACCTTAAACCAGGATTCCTGAATCGCTGATATTACTTTTAACTCAGCGCTTATATAGGAAAAACGTTCATATTCTACCTGGCTATATTTGCTCTCAGGTAAAATCAACGCAAGACGTTCCATAAGAATGCCAAAATGTGTTTGTGCAGCCTCTTCTGAAGGAGTTAAAGGGATTTTCTCTATAATAAACTCTTTGCTGATGATTGATATTGAGAGGTTGATATCATCATGAAAATATGTGACAACTCTTATGCTTACTAAATCATGGATGTCGCTTAAGCTATTGAAAATAGCCCCTTTAGCCATGAGCTTGTTTCGCAATGCTCCCCTCGACATAATAGTGCCTGATATGGAGCGGATAGGTATAGTTGTTCTGTTAAAAAGCTCATTTAAGACAACCACAAGCCTATCTTTATATGATTTATACAGATCATAATCTGCATCATATTTATCGAGGATGCTTTCGATATTCTTTGAATATAAAGACACTAATTTATCCAGTAGTTATTTAAAAAACAGTAAGTTAGCTATGTCTGGTAGTATGGAACCTAGCTTTTTGTATTATAACCACGCATTACAATCGTAAGCTAGCTACAGAATAACCATAAAGACTTGAACTGGAAAGGAATAAAGAACATTTTAACAACTAAGCCAAATCAACCATTTCTTACTCTCATGGTTGGTATAAAGTATTGTACGGGTAAATAAAGTTTGTATACATTTCAAGGAACATAGGGTATTTGTTCAGATGACAAGTGCCTTGGGAACCTATCTGGATGAAATATTTATTTTCATGGGGTGGTAAATAGATGAAAATTATCCAATCAATATCAGCTGTTTTTATTTTAATGTTTTGCCTACATGCAGATGCCGGAGAACTGTTTGATATTGTAAAAGATAAAGCAGATAAAGGCGATAGCGAAGCGCAGTACTATCTTGGGGTTATCTACAGAAATGGACTTGGTGTTCCCAAAAACTATCATAAAGCTGTAAAGTGGTTCACCGAGGCTGCAAAGCAGGGAAACAGGGAAGCCCATTTCAACCTGAAAATCAGGTATGATCATGGAGAAGGTGCACCCTATGCTACCAGACAGGTGCTTGAGAGTTTCTCAACAGTTGATAAAAAAAATGATATCGAAATTGAACTTGATCAACATTAAAAACTTGAAAAACAGTGGTGCATCACTGTTGATCTTTCTTAAGTTATTGTAAACTCAAGAAAAATCGTTTTTTTAGTCCAGCCAAATCAAGGTGTTGAATGGCTGAATAATGGTTTTTTGGTTTTTAACATGCGGTTTATATATTGTTTGCTGCAATACCAAATCAAGCCCATACCACCCTTAAACAGGATATCACTCCGTTTATCTAATTCATCTTTTTCATGCTTTAAAGCGGCCTCTTTTCTTTTTAATAGAGCATGTTTTTTCTTGTGAGCTGCCTGTAAAGCTTTTTGTTGAAGTTTGATATCTTTCTGCTGGCTTTTTATCTTTGCAATAGCCTGTTTTTTTAAAGAACCTACCCGCTTTTTAATCAGCTGTTCTTTATTTTTAAAACTCTCTTGTGCCTGTGCAAGTTCCTGAAAACCGTTCTCTAAATTATCTCTATGGTTTTGTAGTTCAGCCTCTTTTATTTGATATGCGTTTTTCAGCTGTTTTTCAGTTTCGTTGATAGCATCTTGTTGCCGTTGCAGATCGATTTTTATCTTGTCTATTTCATCGTGAATATGTTGGTGCTCTTTTTCAACACGCTTTTTGGATTCACTCTCCTTTGTTATTAGCTCCTCTTTTTGGGCTTTTAACAGATCCAACTTTAAGTCCAGCTCTTTATGTTTTTTTGAAATAGCTGCCTCTCTGCTTTTATATTCAGTCTCTTTTTTTGCATCCTGTTTTTGCAGCTCTATCTGTTGTTGTAGTAAATCAGACCGTTGATTATCTAGTTCGCTATAATTTTCGTTAATTACCGCTTGAGCCTTTTGTAAAGCTCTATCTTTGCTAGAGAGGATATCATCTTTTTGTTGTTGAGCTTTTTGGTACGCCTCTTGTTGCTGATGAAATTTGATTGCCTGTATATTTAGCTCTTCTATAGTCTGCTTTTGCTGCTCTTTTAAACGTTTTTCAGACTCTTTCTCTTTTGCTTTCAAGGTCTCTTCAGCCATCAACAAATCTGCAATACGTTTGTCAATATCTTTTTGCGCCAGCTGCAAAGCTGACTCTCTGCTGTTATATAGATCTAGAATCTCTTTCTCTTTTGCTTGCAACTCTTTTTGTTGCTTGCGAAAGGCGTGATACTGTTGTTCTTTTTCTTCATTAATCTGCTGTTGTTGGGTCAGTATCAGATCTGCAGCCTCATGCTCATTCTCTTTTTGAAAACTCTCAGCTAGTTTCAGTTCATCATAGAGTTTTTCCAACTCTTCATGCTCTTTTTGCAGAGCTTTGTTTTTGTCTTCTATCAAGGTTTCTCTCTTAATTAGTTTTGCCTCCAGCTTTTGTTGCTGTAGACGAAACTCTTCTTGCTCTTTTTCTAAAACCTTTAAAGCTTGATTCTGTTTTTCTTGAATGTTCTTTTTGAACTCCTGCTCTTTTGCCTGCAACTTTTCTTCTGCTTGCAATAGCTCATCATGGCGCTTATCCAATTTTTCCTGCTTTTCAAGCAGAGCAGATTCTCTTCCCTGTAAAATGGCCTCTTGCTCTTTGTTTGCAGCTTCCAAAGAGAGGCGTTGCTGGTGTAGATCGGCCTGCTGTTTTTCTATTGTACTTAAGGCTTGGTTTTTTTGTGCCTGAATACGCTTTGCTGCCTGCTCATCTTTTGCCTTGAATATTTTTTCTGCAAGCTTCAGCTTTTCAGAACGTTTTTCCAAATCCTCTTCAATCAGTTTTAGAGAGTTGGTTTTATTGTTATATTTGGCTTCTCTATTATTTTCGTTTGCTTGTTGCTCCTCTAGCTTTTCACGCAACTCAACCTTCATAGCTTCAGCTTCACCAAGAGCCTGTTGCTGCAAAGTTTGAATGCGTTTTTCCGCCGCAAGCTCTTTTTCTAATAAATTATCTTTTTCTAATAGCAGTTCATCATAACGTTTATCTAAATCCCTTTGGCTTTTTTGCAGGATATTCTCTCTGTTTTTAAACTGACTATCTTTGTCTTGGGCCTCTTTGCGTAAAGTTTCTCGTTGCTGCTGTAATTTTATTTTTAGCTCGTCTATCTCTCTATTGCGTAAGGCAAACTCAGCTTTAGTCTGTAGTAGAGCCTCCTCTTTGTTGCTGTAGAGATTTTCAAGATCTGTTTTGGTGTTTTGTAGCTCTTCTTGTTTTTTCAACAGTTCAGTTTGCTGTCTCTTTTTTTCCTCTTGCACCTGCTTTTGTTGAGTCAACAGATGGTTGTTGGACTCCTGCTCTTTCTTTCTTAAAGCATCTTCGGCTGCAATTAGTTCATCATATCGCTTATCCAGACCTTCTTGGGCCTTGAGCAGTTTTTGATTTTTTTTGTCAAACTGCTCCTCACGCTCTTTTTCAGCAGCTTTGATAGTCTCTTGAATATGTTGTAGGGCAGCTCTGTCTTTTTCTAACTGTTTGTAGCCCTCTTTTTGCTTGATTTGAATTCGTTTTGTTGATTCTTGCTCTTTTTCTTTAATGGCATCTTCAGCCAAAATCAGCTCATCAAACCGCTTATCCAAATCTGCTTGGGACTTTTTTATGGCTATATCTTTATCTTTGTACAGTTCAGCATTTTTCTTTTTTTCAGCTGCAAATTCTTCTAGCTGTTTTTGGAGATCTTCTCTCTTTTTTTCAAGCTCTTCTTGGCTTTGCTTAAAAGCCTCTTCTTTTTCTGAAAATGCCTGCTCCCTGTTTTTATGTAGTGACTCCCTCTCTTTTTCAATCGTCAGAAAAGTCTCTTGTTGTTGATGTAGTTCCGCCAATTGCCTATCAACCTCAGCACGATTAGGTTCAGGTAACACTAACGGTTTTGTCGCCGGAGCATTACGCTGTTTTGGCTTTGGCACAAAAGAGGAGTTGGTGATTTTAGAGTCGTGATTCTTGTTCATAATATCTAATACAACATGATTTGGAGTTGGCTATATATCTGTAACAATTGATATATTTAGGGTTTTTCAAAGAATTGTTCAACATATCAATATATGTAATTATTGTTATCAAATAGCGATATTAAACAATGATCTCATTGTTACAAAAACTGGTTTGTTATGAACGGTAGTGCACAGTAACAGGAGCTTCTAGGTTAATTAAAAGCAATTATCGCGCCTAAAATGAATAGTTTACACACCATAATCTGATACAGAGCATAAACTTTTAATTTATACTAATTTTTTTTTTATAGATAAGTAAGCACACGCAAAAGCAAGCTGGAGGGTTGTACTGTGAAACTATAAATGGCGTGAAAATTGCTTATAATGCTAGGCAGTGTTGTAAGGGTTTATTGAGCATCCCTTAATAATTTAAATTTTGTCTTAAGCTTAACATCTTATTTTATTAGGTATCATGAAAAATAGTCAAAGCTCTAACATAGCTAACTCATTTCTTAATCTAAAACCAAAGCAGAGAAAATTTCAGCCTATGCAGCCCATGCAGACACTGCCTGGTGCTAACTCTGGCAGTGTAGAAATTGAAAACCTGCGGGATGAGCTTCATCATGAGCAAGAGGTTTTGAAAGATAAAGAAAAAGAGATGGAGGCTTTGTACCAACAAAAAGAGAGGGCTTTGGAAAAAGCACAGGTTGCATTAAAGCTAAAAAATGAAGAGCTTGATATCCAAAAATCCGAACTGCGTAAAAAACTTGCAGATATAAAAACTAAAGAAAAAGAGATAGAGGCTAAATATAAAAATAAAGAGAACGTTCTACTAAAAACCAAGTCAGAACTAAATTCCAGAAATAAAGAAATTGAAATAAGAGTATCTGAAATACAGAAGCAACAAGAAGATTTAAAGGCACTTAAGATAAAAACAGAAGAGATAATTAAAGACAAAAACAGTGCTTTGAGAAAGTCCCAGGCAGATCTTGATTTAAGATATGATGAGCTTATACAGGCAGAAGATGCGTTAAATATAAAAGAGCAAGAAGTTGAAAAATATGTAGTTGAGCAAAACAGTCAGGCTCTGGCACAAAAAGAGAGCCAGCTTGCAGAAATGCGTAAAAAAGAGGAACTTTTGCAAGCAAAAGAGAAAGAGATCCAAGCACAGTATGCAAGCAAAGAAAAAAATTTGCGCAAGACCCAGCAAGAGTTGGAAAAGCGTGACGAAGAGCTTATGCAGCAACAAGAGAAGCTAAAAACAAAAGAGTTGGAAATCCAGAAAATAAAACGTACTCAAAATAAGCAATATCAGGAAAAAATTGTAAAGTACAGGCAAGCTTTAAATAAACAAAAAGAGACGTTGCAAGCTGCAGAAAGAGAGAGAGAGGCTCTTTATAAAAGCAGAGACAGCGCCCTTTTAAAATCACAAGCTGCTCTAGATAAACGGGTTGATGATCTAAAACAACAAGAAGATGCAATAAAAATAAAAGAGCAAGAAGCCGATAAACTGATTGCAGCTAAGCAGCAACAGGCAAATGAGAAGTTAGAAAATTTAAAAATTGATTTTCAACAACAAAAAGAGTCTCAGTCAGCAACAGAAAGAGAGAGGGAAGCTCTTTATAAAGGTAAAATTAAAGCATTAGAAAAGTCCCAAGCAGACTTAGACAAACGCAGTGGTGAAATTAAAGCTGCAGAAGATGCTTTGAATAAAAAATTACAAAAATTTGAAAAACATATAAATGCCAAGCAGAAGCAGATAAATGAAGAGGCAGAAAATAATAGAACTTGGTTGCGTGAACAGCAACAGATTTTGCGTACTTCTGAAATAGAAAAAGATACTCTTTATAATAAAAGAAACAGTGCTCTTACACAGGCTCAAGAAGAGCTGGATAAGCGCAATGATGAAATTGAGAAAAAAATTGCTGAGTTAAACAAACAACAAGAAGATTTTCAGACTATCGAAAAAGATAGAGAAACTCACTATAAAAATAAATATGTGGCTTTAAAAAAGGCACAAGCTGGTTTGGATAAACGATTTGATAAATTAATATCAGATAAAGAGGCATTAGCTGCTAAAGAACAGGAGAACGAAAAACGTTTTCAGGCCCAGCATAAACGAGCAGTTGATGAAACTGAGGCTCTAAGAATTGAACTACGCCAGCAGCAAGAGGCTCTACAGGAAACTGAAAAAGAGAGAGAAGCAAATTACAAAAAAAGATATTCAGCTCTGGAAGTCTCAAGAACAGATCTGGATAAACGTGAAGAAGAGATAAAAAAGAGAGAAGAGGCCTTAAATATAAAAGTACAAGAGACTGAAAACTCCATTATTGAGCAACAGAAAAAAATAATTGAGGAAAAAGAAGAGCATGAGACCTGGGTAAACCAGAAACAGAGTGCTTTGCAAGAAACTGAAAAAGATAGAAAAGCAATATTTACAAAGAGAGATATCGCCTTGAAAAAAGCTCTTGCTGATGTTGAGATGCAAAAAAGCCAGCTTGAAATTCAAAAAGATGAGCTGAGTCAACAACAAGAGGCTGTAAAAAAAGCTGAAGAAGAGAGAGAGCTTTTTTATAAAAACAGAGATATAGCTCTGCAGCAAGCTAAAGTTGATTTGGACAAACGCTTTAATGAGTTGAATCAGGAAAAGGAAGCTCTGAAAGAAAAATATAAAGAGTCTGACAGGCTGATTTTAGCCCAGCAACAAGAGGCCGAAGCCAAGATAGATAAACTTTTTGCTGAATACAACAAGCAAAAAGAGACTTTTTACGCCAAGGAGAAAGAGAGAGAGTCTTTTAATAATATCCAAATTGAGGCTTTAAGAAAGTCTAAAGCCGATTTAGATAAGCGTTTTGAAGAGTTGAGGGAAGAAGAGGATACCTTCTATGTAAAAATGAAAGATGCAGAGAAGCGTACTTTAATTCAGCAAAAACAGATTCTTGAGGAAAAAACGAATCAAGGGGTTGAGCTGCGACAGAAACATGCTGCATTACAGGCCACAGAAAAGAAGAGAGCAGCCCACTATAAAAATAGAGATGAAGAGTTGCTGAAAGCTCAATTGGAACTCGATAAACGTGCTGATCTACTTGATAATAAATATGCCGAATTACGTCGCCAACAAGAAGCATTGCAAAAAACTGACTTAGAGAGAAATGCTCTTTACAAAAGCAGAGATGTTGCCTTTATAAAGGCTCAGACAGATTTAGATCAACGTTACAATGAATTAAGAACAGATAAAGAAGAGTTCAAACAAAAAATTCAGAACGCTAAAAAACAGTTGCAAGCGCAACTAAAACAGTCTACAGCCGAAATTGAAGTACAAAAAGTTGAACTGCAAACCCAGAAAGAGGCTATGCAAGCCAAAGAGCAAGAGAGAGATTTAATATTTAAAAACCAGGAAAAAGCTTTAAAAAATGATCAAGCAGATTTAGAGAAGCGTTTCAAGGATCTCAAAAACGCAGAAGATGCCTTTAATGTGAAATTACAAGAGGCCGAAAAATCTATTCAAAACCAGCAAAAATTATTGTTTGAGGAGAAGGTGAACCAACAAAAAAGAGCATTTGAGGAAAAAGTAAACCAGAAAATTGAGATAAGCAAAAAAAATGAAACCTTGCAAGCTGATAACAGCGATGACGAAGAGCTATATAAAATAAAAGACATTGCTGTGTCACAAGCAAATGAAAAAATTGAAAATGATAACTCATCATCCAACGCATATTTTGGGCTACACTAGATAAAAAAATGTCGGAGATGGGTTTTTAAGAAATCCTTCAAAAGTGATAAATCCCATGGTGTGCGAGGGACGCCTTAGAAATCAGTCCTTCCGAAAATGATGGTGTAACGATAATTTGTGTTTGGATATAAACAAGGTCAAACAAGATTGAAACAGCTAGACAGATGGGCTAAAAGAATCTTGAGTTGCAATATTCTCTGTTATGCTTATAATGGTATTGCATAAATAATGAAAATTTAACACAAATTTATGATAACCATACAAAAGGAATACGGTAATGGATACTCCAAGAGGAACGGAACCTGTAAAAAACAAGACTATTCCTCATGCTTCAGTTCCAGATGATGAGGTCATATATCCAAGTAAAGAAATTCAAAAAGAGCTGAAAGAGTCAATCCTTCAGGCAAGAAATGGAGATTTTGCAGATGATAAGGATGTAAAAGCTTTTTTTGATAAATGGGGTGTTCATGAGGGTTAAGTGGACTAAAAAAGCACTGGCAAGTCTAGAAAAAGAAACCGAGTATATTAGAAAAAATAATATCCAAGCTTCACAAAAGGTAGTTTCTCACATTAAAAACTCAGTTAAAGGGTTATCAGATAATCCATATATGGGTAGAGAATGTGTGTATGAGACAAGAGAGTTAATAAACCCGAGCTATCCATTTATTGTGTGGTATGAGGTAACTAAGGATAGCGTAAATATATTGCTTGTTAAACACATGGCAAGTAATTTTGATTATGAGTATAAATTGGGCTTTATAGAAAATACTGATGATTAATTGAGTGTAAATATTAGAATGCTAAGTATCCTGGCCTGGGGATAGGGCAACGTGGGGATTCAACCTGAGAATCGGATAAGTGGCTGAAGCAAGAATATGTAAGCTATAACGCACCTCTCTTATGAGATTGATTGGTGGAGTTGATTTTCCAGTTAAGAGAGAATCATCTTAACTGGAAAATCAAAAACAACATATTCAAAAAGAGATCAATTGACTAAATAACACAATCTGTCACCCATCATTGGATGTTATCGGTACTGATATTATTTCTTTGTAGAATACCGATAGTCAGTAACTCATCTATTGCACCGCTCACCTTGACGGTGCAGTTTGATGATTTTGAGAACTCGATCAATGATGCTATCATCCCTATGCCGGTGGTGGTGATTTTTGATGTATTTTCCAGGACTAATTCAAGATTTTTTAAAAGCCCGGTGTCGGTAAATAGAGGTTTGATATGTTTCCATATTGAAATATCTATATTACCGGAGAAAATTAATTTTATATTCGACCCACCATGTGTGTTTTCAATTTTTAATGAATGCACACTTGATAAAGGGGAGTCACCTGAATTTGATTTACGATTCTGTTCCGACAACACCGCTTTAACAATGGATTGCACATTGTCAATATTTATCGGTTTGGTGAAATAGTGATCGGCACCAATTTCAAAGCCATATTTTATATCTTGTGGGGAGCTTTTAGCCGTTAGAAATATTACCGGAATATGCTTTGTGACAGGATTGGATTTGATGGCTTTACAGGTCTCATAACCATCCATCTCAGGCATCATGATATCGAGCAAAATCAGATCTGGCATAGGCTTGATAATGGCTAACTCAACTGCTTTTTTTCCGTTGAGGGCAAAACTACAGCTATAGCCTGATAGAGTCTCAACCAATATGTCAATGTTGGCTGGCTCATCATCAGCAATAAGAATAGATTTTTTTGCTTTACTTGTGATCATATCTTTGTCCAGTTTATGAAATATTCAACTTTTCAGTAATTGTATCTAGTACCTTTGTAGCATTCTCGGAATCGTATCTATCAAGATGTTTTTCTACCTCTTGAAAGAGTGGAGCGAAATTACTGTTTTGCAACTCTTTGCGCAGAAAATTACGCAGCTCAACAGTATCCAGGCTGTTGCGTTTTATTAAACCAGACAACTCATTTATCTGTGTCAATACTCTACCTGTATCGATATGTTCATTGTTTATGGAGCTACTGATCTCAGGTTCAGTTTGGGTTTTTAAATCTTTTAGGGATGTTATAAACTCATCCATTATGGAGGTGTATTTTTGCAGTAGTGGAGTAAGAGTTGCTTTATCCATCTTGCCAATAGCCTGTTCCAGGGCTATGGATGAAGCATACAGAGAGTTGTGACCAATATTTCCTGAGACCCCTTTTACTTTATGAACCAGCTCCTTTGCAGTTTTATGGTCACCGTTGTTTATGCTGTTTATAACCTCTTGGCTGGTTTTGCCATAGTCCTCCCTGAACCTGATGAGTAATTTTTCAAAACCCTGCTGATTACCACCGATTCTCTTAAGGCCAGCTGCAACATCATAATTTGGTATTTGCAACAGATTTGGTTGAGTTATCTCAATCTTCTTATTACTATCGGGATTACTGATGCGAATCCATTGAGAAATAGTATCATAAAACTGCTCAGATAAAATAGGTTTGGCGATATGAGAGTTCATACCAGCAGCTCGGCATTTATTTTTATCATCAACCATAGCGTGGGCTGTCATTGCGATAATAGGTAGCTTGGCACACTGGGGCAGCATACGTATCTGTTTGGTTGCAGTATAGCCATCCATATGGGGCATTTGTATATCCATCAACACTAGATCATAGCTCTTCTTTTTAACCATCTCCACCGCTTGCTGGCCATTTTCTGCCAAATCAGGGATAATACCAACATCTTCTAAAAAACCTTTGGCAATAACCTGGTTTATATGTTGATCCTCAACTAAAAGCACATTTGCTCCTGATAAATCTTTTGCAACAGAATTTTTATTAAGTTTACCTGTTGCATCAAACTCGTCGATGGTTTGAGTAGATATTTGAAAGGGAATATTTACTTCAAAGCAGCTTCCCTTATCCTGGGCACTCTCAACCTGAATGTCACCATTCATTAGCTCGGTTATCTGTTTGACAATGGTCAACCCCAATCCGGTTCCACCAAATTTTCTGGTAGTTGAGCTATCGGCCTGTTCAAATGCGGTAAATAGTGAGTCGAAATTTTCCAGGTCTATACCAATACCGGTATCAATCACCCTGACATTCAAATTACCAGATTTTAAATCAACAGGTTTCCACTTAGCGGATATTGTTACAGAACCTTTATAGGTAAATTTGATACTGTTTGAGGTGAGGTTCATTATAATCTGCTGTAAGCGGCTAGAATCACCTAATACCGCCAACGGTAGGTTATTGTCGATTTCCAGGTTTAGTTGCAACCCTTTTTTTTCTGCCGAGACAACAAACAGACTGTGGGTATTATCCAAAACATTACTGATGGAAAAAGGAATATTTTCAAGCTCAACTTTTCCCGCCTCTATCTTGGAAAAATCAAGAATATTATTTATGATGGCCAGGAGGGTTTTGCCAGATAGATGTATTGTTTCGGCATATGTTAAGAGTGGCTCTTTGAGGTTCAGCTTCATCATCAGCTCAGTCATTCCCAATATACCATTCATGGGAGTCCTGATTTCATGGCTCATATGGGCCAAAAATGAAGATTTTGCTTCGTTAGCTTTTTCAGCAACAGATTTTGCCAAAAAAAGCTCCTCTTTGTGTTTCTCAACCTTTTGTATGTGGTCTCTTGATTGATTGTGAGCATCAACTTCCTGTTTAAGCAGGTCCCGCTGGAGCTTCATCTCCACATGATTTTTTACCCGAGCTTTGAGGATCATGGGATTTACAGGTTTGAAAATATAGTCTACCCCTCCAAGACTCAATCCCCGTGACTCATCATCCTCTTCAATTTTAGCAGAGACAAATATTATGGGAATATCCTTGGTAGACTCATCTGCCTTTAGCCTTTTACACACCTCATAGCCATCCATACCCGGCATGATTATATCCAATAATATTAATACTGGTTGTGTTGAAGTGGCTGTTTCAAGGGCATCATAGCCGTTGGTGTCAATTGATAGTTCGTAGCTGTCTCTTAAGATGTTGGCAAGTACTTTTATGTTGCCGGGATCATCATCTACAATGAGCACTCTGGGTTTTGCAGGCTGGTCATTCATCATTATTTTTCCAACGTAATATTTAGGGACTTAACAAGCTTGGCGAAAGATAGTTTACTACCCTTGAAGTCAAATGCGTCAAGATGCTCTGCTAGCTTAAGTGTTTCATCTTCAGCACTACTACCATAGAGCTGGGGTTTGAGTGTATCTAGGCAATCCATAGCTTTAAAGTCCTTTTTTTGCAGATATAACTCCAACTGTTTTAGCAGAGGTATTATCACCTCATAGTCTATAATGCCCCGGTTTTTCAATATCTCTCCATCAGGCTTGCTAATTTCTTCTAAGTTGTTTAGCTCTGCAATGGATTGCAGCATCTGATTTAAATTAATTTCAAATTCATCCAGCAAACCGGGGAACCTGTCTCTTTGTTTTTTGTTGATTGCCTTTTCCAAGGCTTTGGCAGAATCACGTACTTTTTTTGCAGATAGATTTCCAGCCATCCCTTTTATTGTGTGAATAAGAGTTTCAGCTGCTTTAAGGTTCTGTTTGTTCTTGTCGGATATCTGGGAACGAATTGTCGAAACCGCGTGAGAATATTTTTGTTGGAACTCATTTAATAAAGATCGCAACAGATTATCGTTGCCGCCAAGTCTGTGTAGGGCATCTTCTGCATCAATGCCGGGCAGTTGATATTTTGTAGATAAGGTTTTGTAATCTTCTTTTATAGGGTTCTTGGGTAGTTCATCCAATCCCATGCCTTCGCGCTGTTTAATCCATTTCATCAAGGCGGTATAAAGAGCTTTTCTGTCAATTGGTTTGCTCAAATGATCGTTCATACCTGATTGTAGACATTTATCTCTATCACCAGCCATGGCATGGGCTGTCATTGCGATTATGGGAAGCTCCTTGCAACGCTGATTATTACGAATATGTTTGGTTGCTTGATGGCCATCCATTTCCGGCATTTGAATATCCATTAAAACAAGATCATAAGAGGCTTTATCTACTTTTTCTACAGCTTGTAAACCGTTTTGGGCAGTTTCAACTACCAGACCTATTCCTCTTAAAATTTCTGTAGCCACCTGTTGATTTATTAAATTATCTTCAACCAAAAGCACCCTTGCACCAGCAATTTTTTTGGTAACTTTTTTTAGATTGATCTTGGTGTTATTGCTTTTATCTGTTTTAACAATATCTTTGCCAAAAAGACCCATGATAGAG
The DNA here is from genome assembly GCA_015232405.1 of Magnetococcales bacterium. GTDB lineage: Bacteria > Pseudomonadota > Magnetococcia > Magnetococcales > JADFYX01. The sequence continues at coordinate 22,832 of JADFZS010000070.1, forward strand.
TTGAATAGCTGGGTGCAGTTTATCGGTTTGGCGATATGGGTATCTATACCTGCTGAACCGAAGAGTTCTTCATCTTCTTGACCATATGGCGTCATTAACAGGGTGAGTGGCATAAATTTACTGGGAATAACGCTTTTTATCTTTTTAACAGTAGCAACACCATTCATTTCCGGCATAAAATAATCAACAATCACAAGTTGATAAGGCTGCTTGTTCATATAGCTTTGTTGAATTTTATTGATAGCTTCCATGCCAGAACCCACAATGTGTGGCTTGAACCCAAACATTTCCAGCATCTGTTGTAACGAATTTCCTACAGCTTGATTATCATCGATAACCAAAATTTTATATTTTCTCATGTCATCCGGCAGAACCATTATTTGTTCTTCTACTTCGTGTCTACGTTTAAACACAGCTGTGAAGTAGAGTGTGCTACCTCTATCTTTTTCAGACTCAATCCATAATTTTCCTCCCATCAACTCCACAAGTTTTTTGCTGATTGTAAGCCCTAAACCTGTACCACCAAACTTGCGGGTAGTTGATGTGTCACCTTGTAAAAATGCTTGAAACAGATTGTCTAACTGTTCTTTTGACATACCGATACCGGTATCACGGACTGAAAATTCCAGTGTAACCTGATCAAGGTACTCTTTTACTGTTTTCACCCGAACTTCAATTTCTCCCTGTAGGGTAAATTTTAAAGCGTTACCTATCAGGTTTAACAGCACCTGTTCGAGACGAAGAGAGTCGCCATTTAATTCGTAGCGGTACTCGTTAGAAGCACTCATTATCAGCTCTATGTTCTTTTTGGAGCTCTGCACCATAAACATATCTGTTAGATGATCCATTACATTGCGCAACTGAAAATCGGACTGTTCCAGCTCCAATTTACCAGCCTCAATTTTTGAAAAATCTAGAATATCGTTGATGATACGTAACAAGGAGTGTGATGCGCTGTTGATTTTTTTCAGATAATCCCGGGTTTTTGGTTTTAGATTATCGTGGAGTGCTAGTTCTGATAGTCCCATAACCGCGTTCATTGGGGTTCTAATCTCATGGCTCATATTAGCCAGGAATCTACTTTTAGCTTCTGAAGCTGCTGTGGCATCTTTTAAAGCATGGAGAAGTTGTTGCTGCCTGTTGAGAATATCTTCGCGCATATTGTTCAGGGTTCGTTCTAATACTCCCAACTCAGCTATATTTGATTCAGAGAAAAAAGGTTTGGCGAATTTTGCCGCACTTGACTCTTCTACATGATCACAAAAGAGAATAAATGGTTTGGTAACCGACCTACCAACCCAAGAGAGTAGAAGAGTCAAAAACAAAATCTGCCCAAGAACCCATTGCGTGTTGACCAACCATTTGGAATAAGACTCTTCCTTGAATTTACTCAAAGGTAATAAAATTTCAGCGTGAATAAATCCCAACACTTTGGGTTCACCGGAATCCAGTTGATCTTTTTTTTCACTAAAAATTGGTAGAACTATCTTTTGATGTTCATCAAACAGTTCTGAGTAGGGTTTGGAAAAATCTTTGTAGTCATTATAAAATGGCTCGGCATGCTCACCTATATGCTCATTTTTATGGGAGGATCTAAAAGAGTATATACTTTCAACATCATCTACCCCTTTAACCGACAGGATCTTCCAATCTCTGTTATAAAAGACCATATGAATGGGGGTTCCACCATATTTTGCCATCTCCAACATGGCATTAGCAAAGAGAAACTGGGCGTCTATAAGATCGTTTTTCTGGTTGGTTATATAGCCTTTTTCAAGGTCTTCAAAATAGAATTTAAATGTTGTCTCTTTGGCGAGAATGGTGATGTCACGTACATTTTTCTCCATAGCCTCAAGATAAACTCTCTCTGTGGTCTCTTGATATACTACCCAGGTGTAGAGAACGTTCGCCAATCCACTTAACATAACTGCTGGAATAAGAAAAATGTAAAAACGAGAAGTGAGGCTGATTTTTTTACTTTTCATTTGCAGACACCTTGAAACCTTCAACCCAGCGCGACAGTATGTGTTTGATTAAAAGTGCCTGTTCTTGGGCGCCATCCCAATGATCTTTATTAACAGCACCTAGTATGGCGTCACCCACACCGTTGATCTGTGATATGTTTCTTCGCCAGTTAGTATCCTTATAAACTTCAGGTGCTATACTGGCGGATAATAGAATTTTGGTTGCCGAAGTATGGAGAATTTCAGAGGCATCTCTAGAGCTGTCCTTATCTCTATTTGCTATGCCTTTTTCAAGAGTTTTTACAACATCACCCAAGTACCATCTCAGCCACTTGGGGTTTGCAGATTGGATTTGACCAATATGACTTACTAAAATTGCCACCAAAAAAATGCTCTCTTTACCATCTTTTTGCAATGCAGCCTCTTCTAGCTCCTGACAGTGATGGTATAGGTTGCTGGCATAGTGTTCCCAGGTGGGGTTGTCGTCAAGTATTCCAAGTTTCATAAGGTGGTAGGATTTTTTTCCCAAAGTAACTGCAATTTTATGCACCTTGGTCCACTGTCGTGAGTTATCACCGCCATTTTTCATCATATTGGCAAGGATACCCACCAGAGTATCAGTTTCTGCCTCATAGTCATTGAATAGCTCAGTCAACTGACTGTTGCTGATGGTAATATCGGTATCGAATTTTCCAACAGTATCTAAATTGCCGATATTCTCTGCGTTTTCACCGCTTTTAGCCATGGCTATAGGTAGTGAAAAATAGATTATTAAAATAAATAATATATGTCTTGTATTCAAAATTATAATACCTGAAATAATTGAAGTTACATTGCGCAGATAGGGGAAGATATACTTTTGCTGCAGTTAAATATTACATGTTAAGCTTGGTAATTTTACAAAATATTGCAATAGATAGTATCCAACGCCAAGTTAGGGCCAAATAACAAGTAACACCATGATATCAATTGTATACTACATTCGGTTTTGCTACATCTACCAAGTTCTCCATATCAAAGTTCAAATCTAGCAGGTATTGTCTCAATAATCCATTTTTCAGGTAAAAGCGAGAGTTCAATTTGTTTTGAGATGTAAAAATTTGCACAACATTTTAACATCTTATTAACAATAAATAAAGTGATTTACAAAAAACTTTTTTGCTAAATAAGATGACAAGTATTGATAGCTATTTTTTTAACACCCCTCATGACAGGCAACTACCATAACTGATATGGCTATACAATGAGCTTAAAAAATAATTCGAACTAGGAGTCTGCTTTTATTAGCGAGTTTTTTAATGTATCGATGGAATCGTTTAGTCTTTCATTGGTTTGTTCGTCAAAATATCTCTGAAAAGATTTTTGAATATACTCTGCATCATTAATTGCTTGTAATGTTGAAGATTCATTAAATACCTTCCTGCCACCAGAAAGTGTTAACTCTTCATCAGTTTTGGCTTGCTGATCATCAGCTGTCTCTTCTTTGTTGTCTGTGGGTTGGGTTGGCTTCTTTGCAACTGATTGTGATTGTTGGGTAGGTTCTGCCTCTTGTTCTGTTTGTTGGTCTGTATTTGGTTTTGCATCTTTTGTCTGAGTTTGATCAGCTGGCTCCACTTTGCTGTTATGTGGAGTAGTAGGTGGCTCCTTATTGTCTACTAGTAGTGGAACTTTAGACTCCTCACTAGCCACATGTGGAGATTTTATGCTCTCATCACCGTTTGGTGTGGTGCTCTTCTCACTTAAGGCTTGTGGTGGAGCTATAGGCTCTATTTGCTTGCTTTGTTGTTTAGTAGCAGGCTGTGGAGTGATCGACGGTATTTTGCTCTCTTGCTTTGGAGTAGGGG
>JADFZS010000071.1 GCA_015232405.1 Magnetococcales bacterium
CTGCCGTAATAGAAAAAATTCTCATCGCCCATTGGGTGGCTTCGATTTTTTCTATTACGGCAACTAAACCAGTATGTTGCGCCATACACATACGTCCAACTGCCGAATTTATGATAATAAAAAGTGCAAAAAACTCTATTCAGCCATTGGCTCCTATTGTAACCTTAAACCAGACTTGGGAGAGATAACGCAAACTTTACCAATTAGGTACTGTTATTAATTGTTGGTTTGGGTGTTAACAGGTTTTTGATTTTTATCTAGCTTGAATAGTTTGGGCCAAGCGTAAATGTAGCATAAGGATTTTATTGTATGACAATTCAAATTTTCAACTCTATGGGCCGCAAAAAAGAGCCATTGCAAACTCTGGTTGATGGCAAGGTTGGTCTCTATGTGTGCGGAGTTACGGTTTATGACTACAGCCATATAGGTCATGCACGGGTCATGGTGGTATTCGATACTATAGTTCGCCATCTAAAGGCCAGGGGTCTTGAGGTGAAATATGTGCGTAACTATACCGATATTGATGATAAAATCATTAATAGGGCCAACGAGTTGGGTATAACAATAGGTGAGTTAACCGAAAAATATATTAAAGCTTTTCAAGAGGATATGGGCCAGATGGGCATGGCCGACCCGGATATGGAGCCACGTGCCACCGACCATCTAGCTGAGATGCAGACCATGATTGAAAAACTAATAGCCAATGGTCTGGCCTATGAGCGGGGTGGTGATGTCTATTATGCCGTGGACCGCTTTAAAAAGTATGGCATGCTCTCCGGTAAAAATCTGGCAGAGTTGGTCTCTGGCTCCCGGGTGGATATCAACGAACAAAAAGATAACCCTTTTGATTTTGTCTTATGGAAAGGGGCAAAACCGGGTGAACCCCAATGGCCCTCGCCGTGGGGTCCTGGTCGTCCAGGTTGGCACATAGAGTGTTCGGCAATGAGCAGCAAATATCTGGGGGAGAGCTTTGACATTCATGGTGGTGGACGTGATCTTATTTTTCCCCATCATGAAAATGAAATCGCCCAATCAGAGGGGGCATCAGGTCATGATTGGGTGCGTTATTGGCTCCATAACGGCTTTGTAAATGTGGTGTCCGATGAAGGTGAGCGAGAAAAGATGTCCAAAAGTTTGGGTAATTTTTTCACAATTCGCGATCTTCTAAAGGCATATCGTGGGGAGGTGTTACGGGTTTTTATCCTTAATAACCACTACCGCTCACCTTTGGATTTCTCCTTTGGGCTACTAAATGCTGCAAGAGGGGGGTTGGACCGCCTCTATAGTGCCCTTGATGGTGCAAAAAAATATATCGGTTCTCTACCATTGGCCTCAGCTGTTAATCCACAAAGTGAGGCTGGTAAAACTCTATCGGCCGATGTTGATAAATTTTTTACCGCCATGGATGATGATTTCAACACACCAAAAGCGGTTGCGGTACTGTTTGAGTTGGTAAAAAAACTCAACTTGGTGTTGTTAAAACCGGAAAGTCCAGAAAAAAAAGCCGATGTTTTGCACCATGTTGAGGTGTTACGGGGACTAGGTGGAATATTGGGGTTGGCACAGTTTGATCCCATGGACCATTTTCAGTTTACACCCGAGGTTAATTTAGCCAAGAGCGATGCCAATGATGCTGATGAAGAAGAGGGTGATCTGACCACAGAGCAGATTGAGGCCTTAATAGAAACAAGATCAAAAGCACGAAGTGATAAAAATTTTGCTGAGTCCGATAGGATTCGTGATGAGTTGGCTTCTGCTGGAATTACTGTATTGGATTCCAAAGAAGGCACTACATGGAGAAGAAATTGATTAAAAAAAGTGCACGTCGTGCAGCATCAAAAAAAAGCGGTAGTAGAGGAAAAAAAAGCGGAAGCTCCCAAAGTGAGGAGGGGAGAAAAGCAACTAAGGATTTAAACACAAAAAAAAGAGAGACATGGAAAAAGGAGTATGAAAAAAAACCATCCTCCCCTGATTCAAATCAGACAACTGCGGCAGACAGTGGGATGGTTATCGGTGTTAACCCGGTGCAGGCTCTTTTTACCGATGCCAACCGCCCGGTAGAGTACCTTGCCGTGGCAAAGGGGGCAGGTGGCAAACGTATTCAAGAGATTGTAGACAAAGCTCGCGCCCAGGGTTTAAGAACCCGTTTTGTCGATCGCCAAACATTGGATGGTATGAGTGGTGGCCTCGCTCATCAAGGGGTGATAGCGCGGGCTGGAATCCGTAAACAGCCCACATTCAAGCAGATTATTGCCAAGGTTATCGACAATCCAAACACTCTTTTGGTTCTTTTAGATGGTGTGGAAGATCCCCACAATCTAGGTGCAATAATCCGCTCGGCAGAATCTTTTGGTGCTTTGGCTGTGATTCTACCCAAAGACCGCTCTGCTGCCCTTTCAGCTGTAGCTGCAAAGGCCTCTGCTGGTGCTGTTGAACGGCTGGATGTGGTACGAGTAACAAATTTAACCAGATCCATAGATGAGCTAAAAGAGTATGGAGTACAGGTAATAGGTCTTGCCGGGGAGGAGGCCCAAGCAATTAACCAAGCAAATCTAAAAGGGGCCGTAGCACTGGTTTTGGGGGGTGAAGGCAAAGGTCTAAGACGCTTAACCCGTGACCACTGCGACAGTTTAGTCTCCATACCCATAACCGGAGGTGTAGGCTCCCTAAATGTATCGGTAGCAGCAGGGATTGCTCTCTATGAGGTGCAACGCAGCCGGGGGGAGTAGTTTTAGATTCAAATCTTTTTCATCCATCTAAAATTAATTTTCAAATGATCCCGTAAGGGAAGATTTTTCTTTATTATTGCCTTCTAGTAGTATATGATCCCGTACAGGAACATATTATTGAGAGGAGATATATTTTAATGGTAAAATTCCCGTACAGGAACAAACAAGAGAGATCAGTTGCTATTCGATCTCCAGAGGATTTAGGTTTACTTATCAGGGAGGTGCGAAAAGAGGCAAAGATGACCCAAAACGATGTTGCAGCTCTTCTAAATTTAGGTCGTCGTTTTGTGGGAGAGGTCGAAAGGGGTAAATCCAGTGTTGAATTAGGGCGTGTTTTAAAGCTCCTAAACGGTATGGGGTTGGATCTTCAGGTGGTATCTCGTGGCTAAAGCTAATGACCACCTTGGTGTTTATCTCCATGAATCGTTCGTGGGTCAACTCTCTTTGCAAGGTCGTGACCTGACTTTTAAATATGATTCCCAATATTTAAAAACAGATGGTCCAACACTCTCTGTGCGTCTACCTCTATCAGAACAGCTATATGGTGATGATATAGCAAGACCATTTTTTGCCAACTTATTACCAGAGGGTGGCTTTCGTCGTGAATTATGTCGCCAGTATGGAATCTCTGAGGCTAACGATTTTGCACTTCTCAAGGCAATTGGTGGGGATTGTGCCGGAGCAGTTTCCATCTTACCTGATGATGAGGTTCTTTTAGGAGCATCGAAGCGGAACTATCATTTATTGGAAAAACATGATCTGGCTAATCTGTTTCCACAACAGCAAAACAGTAAAATGATGGTAGCAGGGCAACGGTTATCTTTAGCAGGTGCTCAGAACAAGGTTCCCCTTTATTTTGATGGAACGGATCTATATATACCAGTCAATGGTGCTCCAAGTAGCCATATCCTTAAACCTGCAATGGGTGAGGAGTATCCAGGTTCGGTTGCTAATGAGCTGTTTTGCAATAAGTTGGCAGATGAAATTGGTTTGACTGTTCCGCAAACAGAGTGGTTTTACGGCCATTATCTGATTGAGCGTTATGATAGAATTGATAAAAATGGACAGATAAACCGCCTCCATCAAGAAGACTTTTGCCAAGCATTGGGGTATCTTCCGACACAAAAATATCAGACAACTGAAGGGGGGCCAGGTTTTAAGCAGTGCTTCCAATTGCTAAATGGTTCTGGAATTCCAGTTTTTGATAAAAAGAGACTGTTGGAGTGGGGGTTGTTTAATCTAATCATTGGTAATGCAGATGCCCATGCAAAAAATATATCAATTTTATATAGGGGTAGCAGTTACCAGTTAGCTCCCTTATATGATCTTATCTGTACGGCAGTTTATCCGGGGTTGGATAATAAGCTAGCTATGAAAATTGGTGGAGAAAACCGCTTGCAGTGGTTATCGTTGCGTCATTTGCAGAGGTTTGCAGAAGAAGATGCAGATATTAAAGTAAAAATGGTTCACAACGAGTTAAAAAAAATGCTGCAAAATATATCTGAAGCTGCACCGAGTGTTGCCCAAAAAGTATTTTCTTTAACAGGCGAAAAGATTGTTGCAAAGATTCTGGAAATTATAAATAAAAATTGTGAAAAGCTGTCCAAGATATCATCTTCGTAGCTGCAAATATCAGCTTTTTAAAAAAACAGTTTTCCAGCTACCATCACCCCTTTTTTGGGTTTCTTTCCAGTACCAGAGGGGTTGCTGTTTTTTCTAAACAGGCGACAAAATCTTTTTTCATAATGGTGTTCAACCCGTTAAATGGACATTGGGTTTTAAATATCTGGGATACCTCTTTTTCTGCCTCAGGGCCAGCATCACTGCCCAAAATCTTCCAGGTCATGCACCGATAAACCTCAAAATCGAAAGTCTCGTTTATCTTGTCAAAATCGTTGGGATAACGGCTTTTTGCCAGAGAGAAGCTGGCTTGAAAACAGCTCTGAGATGCAACTTCCAACGCTTTTACATCGGTAACAGCATCTCTGGAGCAACTTGATAATACAAAGGCTGCCATTATCAAAAATAAAAATTTGTAGCTGGTCTGCTTGATAAACATAGTGACAATGGGCCTTCGTGGAGTTTCTTAAAAAAACCCGGATATTATATTTAAAATATCCGGGTTGAAATTAATTGCGGTTAATCTAGATAATACCTTTTCTGTCGCCTAAAACAATGGCGTTACTTACCAATTGATGTACGCCACCAACGGTATCCATAGGAATACCATACATGGGCAGAACCTTGGTAAACTGGGCTTTACAGATAGCGCAGATTAGAGCTAAAAAGTTGACTCCGTTGCCATCCATAACCTTTTTAAGTGCCGTAACCCTAGGCAGCACACCTTTAATCCGAAGATCCATCAATTCATCAGTCAGAAGACCACCGCCACCACCACAGCAGAATGTCTTCTCTTTTATGGTATCTTCGTCCATCTCTGTGTATTTATTACAGGTGGCTCGGATCAATGCCCGTGGTATTTCAAACTGTCCACCAACATTAGGGCCCATACGTGAGGCTCTAGCAACATTGCAGGAGTCGTGCATGGTGACGGAATATTCGTCGTTGGCCTCTTTATCAAAGTTGAGTGCGCCTTTTTGATAGAGGTCGTGGGTAAATTCACAGATATGCTGGGGAACCGGATAGTTGGGGTCAAGATGGTCGAATGGACCATTCAAGGTGTTCCAAAAACTATAGGCTACACGCCAAGCATGACCACACTCGCCAACAACAATGCGTTTTACGTTAAGTTCCCGTGCTTGATCGGCTATACGTTTGGCAATTTTCTGTTTTTGATCATAGTTACCGATAAACATACCAAAATTGGCAGCTTCAGAGGCTATTGAACTTATGGTGTAGCTGATACCAGCCTGATGGAATACCTTGGCGTAACCCATAAGAGACATAATGTGGGGTTCGCTGAAAAAATCAGCGGATGGTGGCACCAGTAGAACGTCAGCTCCCGGCTCATCCAACGGCAGACGCACATCATGACCAGTGGCATCTAAGATATCCTCTTCCAAAAACTGTAAAGTACCTGAAAGAGCTGGCTTGGGAATGCCCAGGTTGTTACCAGTATTATGGACCTTGGCGACTATCTCTGTGGTATATTTATGTCCAACACCGATGGCATCCATTATCTCTCTTGCTGCCATGGTTATCTCAGCGGTGTCAATACCGTAGGGACAGAAGACTGAACAGCGACGACACTGGGAACATTGATGGTAGTATGTAAACCATTTATCCAGGGTCTCTTGATCAAACACCTTGGCTCCAACCAGACCCGGGGCAATTTTACCTGCTGCGGTATAGTATTTACGATATACCTGTCGCAATAGATCGGCACGGGCGACAGGCATGTTGTTGGGATCTTTTGTACCTAGATAATAATGGCACTTATCAGCACAGGCTCCACACTTAACACAGATATCCAAATAGACCTGGAGAGATTTATACTTTTCCAGCATATCGCCGAGCTTTTTAATGCCCGCATCTTCCCAATTTTCAACTTTAGCTGGTGGAAAGCCCAATGGCTCCATGTGTTTATCAACCGCGGGATATAACTTTACATGGCCCATGGTCCCCGGTTCAAGACAGGGAGTCTCGATATCTTCTGGAATTTCAGGAACGTCGTAATCTGCCACCTGTAGACTCCTTAACTTATAAGCTAGGGTAATTTATTGATGAAAAAAGCCTTGGGAACAGGTTATTTTTTGCCTGCCCATGGATTTACATGTCTGACTTCACGTGGGTTATCAACCTGATAGCGTGTAGGTGAGAAGAAAATACCACCTGCATGCATCAACTTGCTAAATGGAAAGATAACCAAAAGCAGACCTACCAGTGTGAGATGTATTATAAAGATTACATCACCTATCGATGCCAACGGTAGTGAAGCACTGGACATAGAAAACAGGTTGCTCATAACCTCTTTAATTGCAACGATATCCGGTCTGAATTGAAAAGTCATGGCAAGGCCAGTAATGCCGATGCCCAAAAGTAGTATGAGCATAAGATAGTCGGAGGGTGATGAGATATAGCGAACCCTATCGATCAGAAGTCTTCTCAAGAAAAGAAAACCGAGACCACCAACCATCACTATACCAGCCAATATTCCGGCTATCTGGATATGAGCAAAAAACGCTGGTAGGGGATCACAAAAATAGCGAGCGTGGCGAATAAGTACCACTGCCAAGGCTCCATGAAATGCGTAACCACCTACCCAAGCTAGCTTATCGCCTTTAAAGAGACTTTCAAAAAAAGCCACCTCCTTAAAGAGACGAAATACCACTCCCATCTTGGTAACTGGAGCCGGAGTGGTTGGAATTACCAGAGGGGCGGGAACTCGAGCATAGATCCAAATCCTTCTTAAGAACCCTAAAGTAAAAATTCCTAGAACAGCATACGCAAGGAGGGTAAGCATTCGGCTACTCCCATTTGGCGAGGATTAGTTATATCCTACCTGGATTTTATTAAAAACAAATAGTTAGCTACACTTAACCACACAGATATCCATGAAATATCTGTTGTTTAATCTAATATCTATCACTAAAAATCACCGCAGAAAGTTGCCCCATCGATAGGAACACTCCTGTCATGAGTAATTTGGTCCCCAGAAATAAAACTCTCTGAGATGATTTCAGGCGAATGAATTTGTACTGCCTGGAGCGTAATCCAGGCAGTACAAAATTCTTATACAGATTGGGGCATCTAATGATGACCGTATAGGCAGTGGTTATACACAACCTGTTGGCTTGGGCAAGCCAGCAATTTTACAAGCTTGTTTAGCAGGTCCACCAGGATAGAGGTCATACAGATATTTTGTATTACCCTTATCTTTACCTAATTTTTTACCAATTGCTTTGGTCAAGATGCGAATCATTGGAGCAATTTTGTACTCTTCATAGTACTCACGCAGGAAAGTAACCACTTCCCAGTGATTTTCTGTCATTTCCACGCTCTCTTGAACAGCAAGATAGCCAGCTACTGGCTGACTCCAATCATCAAGGTTGATAAGGTATCCATCTTCGTCGGTTTCGTAGGTACGTCCATCTAGTTCAAAACTTGGCATTGACTGAGTCTCCTGTGGGACAACATATATCCGTTAACGGTAAAAACTACACCACCCAACCCGGATATTTAATGAATCACTAAGATAAATAATTCATTAATATCAGGGCTAAACAGTGGTGAACTTGGGTAAGATAATGTAAAGGTTCAACCTCACATTTATACTTGACCACTAGCCTGACAAGGTCGCCCTATGGAATGTTCATATATTCACATAGCACCACCACCAAAATTAGAACATTAGCATATCATGATTCTCTTGTGAAGCAAGAAAAAGGGCAAAGGGCGAAAAATTTTTTTTGTGAAAATAGTAACCGTTTTGCCAAAGATTTGTTAATGTGTCTATCAAAAATCCTATACTGCTATATCCTACCTCTATTTGACAATTCTGGCAACAGTCGCCACTATTATTCTTATTTGCTAAAGTGACTACCCAGTGAGTGTCATATTTTATCAATAAAACATCTTGGTTAGCAAGAGGTTGTAGTTAAACGTTTTATTGAGTGTAGGTGGGTGAGAGGTGTAAGACAGTTATGATTCGGATACTAATAGGTTTAATTATCGCTTTTGCCACGGTGCTTTTTCTGGTTTTAACTGCACTTGTGGTGGTACCGATAGTTGTTGACCAGGACGATTATAAAGAGCAGATTGTAAATTTGGTTAAAGAGAAGACTGGTCATGATATTGTTTTGTATGGTGATATCAGCCTCTCCATGAATCAAATATCCCAAATTACGGTATCATTGGGACGCTCTGAGATAAAAAATAGTCATGGCATAAGCGGCGGTTCCTTAGCTGTGGTTGACTCAATTGATTTAGGTCTTGAGCTGTTACCACTGTTTAGTAAAAAGTTTGAGGTAACCTATCTTTCTGCCATCGGGTTAGAGGCCAATCTCGAGCGTAGTGTTTCCGGTTTGGGTAATTGGCAAGGATCAAATAATGTTGCAAAAAGCGACGAAACAGGCTCCCAACAAGAGCCACAACAAAATTCAGAGCAAGAAACTGATAAAAAAATCTCCAATGGTAAAAAAGGTTTGGCCTTTTTGGCAGGCTTTTCTTTGGGAGATATCATAATAAAAAATGCCAAGGTCAATTATGTTGACCATGGTAGTGGTGCTTTTTATAGCGTTGATAAACTAAACATAAATAGCAATGAAATTAAACCAGGACAAATAAGCAAGATTTCCATGCGTGGACAGTGGCAAGGGCAAAACCCTGCCTCTGAGGGTGATCTTAATCTAACTTATAATTTTCTATTCGCACCTTCTGCAAATAGAGTTGAGGTTACGGGTTTGAGTATGGAATTTAATGGTAAGCGGTCTGGTTTTACCATTAAAGAGAGTGAGTTAGCCTTAAAAACCGACATGGTCTATGATCTGTCAGAAGGGTCTTTAAAATTAAACAGAACCGATATTGCTTTAAAGGTTTGGACCCAAGGTTTGGCCTTTAGAGAGCTGGGTCTTAATTTCAGAGGTGCTGTGACTGTGGCTCCAGATTTTACTTCGTTACATCTTCCCAATGCTGCTATGACAACGCAGATAAAAGCCGATACCTTGCCTCCAGCAGGTGTTGAGCTTGCCATACAATCTGACATTTCCTTCAATTTGTTAAACAGTGTAGTAAAAATGGAAAAATTGAGCGTGAAGGGGCCAGCAAACATGCTGCTATCTGGTAGTGTGGTAGGTGAATCACTACGTAGCTCGCCACAGTTTTCCGGGGCTTTGGTATTGGATGAATTTGAGGTACAAGCTCTGTTAAATGCCTTGGGAAGACCACTTACCGAGGCTGGTCAGTTGCGACATGCAGCTTTAGCCAGTAAATTTAAAATAACAGCTGCTAGAGGGGAGTTGGAACATTTTACGTTAAAGTTGGATGATACAAACATAAAAGGTGTTGTGGCGATTGACTCATTTGCCAAACCAGTTGTTGGTTTTGATGTAGCAGTAGACAACCTTGATTTAAATAGATATTTAGCTTCCAAAAAGAGTGGTAATCTGACACAAAACAATGTTGCTTCCCAAATTGTTGATAACGGTGCTGTGGAGTCAGATAGCACACCTGTACAGCTTATACAGGTTTCCTCAAAACCCCAATCGGCATCTTTGACATTTTTGGATAATCTTAACCTGTATGGTAGAGCTGCTTTTGCTAATTTGAAAGTTGGCAAATTGGTTGTGAAGGATTTAAAGTTGGAGACAACAGCAAATAGGGGGCTTGTTACCCTGGCTCCTGTTACAGCCAAGCTTTATGGAGGACAGCTGCTAGCTAATTTGGATCTGGATACTACAAAAAGTCAGCCTCATATAAAAATTGCAAGTCAGATCAACGGTTTGAAAGCTGAAAATCTTTTGGCTGATCTAACAGGAGATAGTAAATTTAGTGGTTTGAGTAATCTCACACTAAAAGCTACATCTTTAGGTGTTGATGCTGGGGCTATACGTAAAAATTTAAATGGTACCATGGCGTTAGAGGTTGAGGATGGGGAGTTGCACGGGGTTGATCTAGTGGATCAGATTCGTACCATCTACAAAACTGTTAGCAACAGCGCAAAAGATGATACGGCAACTGACGATATGGTGGGTAAAGCAACCAGTTTTTCCACCTTGTCAGCTACTGCTACCATTAAGAATGGGGTTATTTATAACAGTGATTTAGCCCTTGGCTCTGAAATTCTTCTCGTAAATGGTGGGGGCACTGTGGATTTGGTGGCTGAGGAGGTTGATTATACATTTAACGCCGATGTTTACACCACGGTTAAGGAGCTAAACCAAAAAGAGGCAGAAAAAATAAAAGGGCTGCTTATACCTATCCATTTGAAGGGTAAATTTGACTCCATCGGTCCACCTCAGATTGAAGATAGTGATCTATCTGTTATTTTGGGTTCGGCATTAAAGACCAAGTTGGTTAAAGATGGTTTGGAAAAATTGCGTAAAAATGATAAAGTCCGTAAGGAAATTGACCGTTTAGAGGATAAATTTGGTGGAAAGCTACCAGTAAAAAAACTCTTGGATGGTCTGTTTGGAATGTGACATTACTGCGAAAATTGTTGCATTTTGCATAAAAAAGTTTAACCTGACTTTCAGTATTAAACCTAGAAACGGCAGTTGTCGGCACGCACCTGATGCAAGCTATTGATTCACCTGGTATATCAGAGGAAAGTCTTGTCACCAATTAGGTGACTGCGATTTCCCCTGGTACACCAGATAAACCAATATCTTACACCATGCACGCACCGCCAACCGCCGTTTCAAGGTTAAACCAAAAAATAAAGACAAGGTTGATATGATTAATAACAGTGGATCTGCTGGGTTAAAGCAGAAAAAAATTATAAAACTACTGGATATCGCCATAGCAAGCAGGATTTTGGTGAATGTTACTTTAAAAGGTAGTGATGTAAACTACCGCACCAGATTGCTTAATAAGGGTGATGATGCAGATGGTATTTTATTGGCCCCTTTTGAGCCTGCCAACGGCAATATGAAGATTAGAGCTTGTCGGGGAGATGGTGGGGTTACAATATCTTTTGTCTACAATAATCAAACTTTTGAAGGGCAGGTTTCATTTTTGGGAGTCGAGATTGTAAATGGCGGCCATCTGTTACGGTGTTCAATGCCAAGTGTGCTACAGCCAACCGCAAAAATCCGCCGTCGAGAGGAGAACCGGGTCATAGTGCCAAACAATTTCGACCTGACCGCCTCTGTTGCCATAAAAGGGCAAAAAAAGGTGAATGGAATAGTTGAAGATCTCTCCTCTGGAGGACTTTCATTCTCCTGTCCCTCATTGAGGGAACCATTTAACCATGGTGATAAGGTGCTGGTATCATTGGGTGGGACGATTCTAAAAGGTGAGTCTATCCCGGTAACAGGTATCATCCGTCGCTATGTTGTTCTACGAAATAGTGACAAGACCAATGTATGTGCTGACCATTATGGGCTGCAGTTTTTTAGAATATCCACAGCCACAGCAATGGCAGTTGACAGATTGGTGCGGTTAAGAATTCCAGAGGCAGAAGATGCCTGGTTCATGACTGAGCAGGTACGGTTTTAGCTTCTCAACCAAGAGATATAAGTAGTTAACCACTCTCTAAAGTACATCCAAGGCGTGCTCTATCCAGCTTTTTTGCCGTTTGCCAAAGAGTCTTTCATTGCGTTTTTCAATGGCGAGGGCCTCTTCCTCTTCAAGTTTTATCTCAGCTTTTCGATCTGGTGGTGGAGCACCTGGGCTGCCGTTGCGGTAGAAAATGGTTAAGGTTATCTCTTTTTGCCTGTTGAAGTGAATATCGTTGCCGTTGGGTCTATTGTCAAAAAAACGTTGCTCACGTTTGGGGCCACCTGTGGAGAAAAAAGTCTTTTCAATGCCCTCTTTGCGACCAAATTTATAGGGTGTTTCAATACGACCACCATCCCATTTATAGGTGATCCATTTGTCAGATTTCAGACCGTTGACATATAACCCCTCACGATAGACCTTGCGACTATCTTTATCTTCGGCATCAACATCAAAATAGTCTTTAACCATGCCATTAAAAGGGGTTCTGCCACCTTTTAAATAGGTGACACCATGGCGGGTTTCCAAATCTCTCATGGTTATCTCATCGTTACATCCACTAAGGCTGGTTGCAATAAAGAGTAACAACATGGTGGTAAAGGCTATTTTTTGGCGGTACATGTTCATTTTGTTTATCATCTTCTTTAACATTTAGGTGATGGTACAAATTTTAATGTCAAATCAGTATCTTTCGCTTTGATTTTAGCAATATTGTAGCAATAAACAAGCCGATTGTGAATAATGTTATAAAAATTCTCATAGCAGGTTTTTCCTGGCTGTGGCAAATTAAGAGGCTTGAAAATTTTCAACTTACTTTTTGAGAGTTAATTTTAAAATTTTGTGATGGCTGATAAAACCCGTATTCTTTTGGTCGATGATGACCCAGATATCCTAGCACTACTCAATCATCTATTGAGTGAGGAGGGGTATGTTGTCACTGAGGCTGCCAATGGGGTCGATGCTCTTAATCTATTTAGGGCCAGTCGCCCGGATCTTGTTCTACTGGATGCCAACCTGCCGGGGTTGGATGGTTTTAGTACCTGTGAGGGGCTGAAAAATTTAGCCGCCCCCGATGTTGTACCGGTTATCATGGTGACGGCACTAAACGATGATAACTCTGTAGATAGAGCCTTTGCTGCTGGTGCTGAAGAGTATGTTGCTAAACCCATTAACTGGGCGGTATTAAGACAACGTATCAGGCTGATTTTAGAGAGACAACATACCCTGGCATCACTGCAAAAAAGTGAAGGTCAACTGCGTTCAGTGACTGACTCAACTGCCGATGCCATGATCTCTGTGGATAGCAGTGGCAATATTAATTTTTGGAATAAGGGTGCCCAACGGGTTTTTGGCTATAGTGAGGCGGAGACCCAGGGACGTTCCATAAAAATGCTTGTTCCCAAAGAGCTGCGACGAGATTTTGAAGATGCTTTTGATCAAGCAGTATCAACAGGTAAGCTGAGGTTTCCCGATCAGAGTATAGAGTCTACCGGGTTGCACAAAAGCGGCGAAACTTTTCCTGTAGCTATCTCAATAGCTGTTTGGAAGGTCTCCGGCTCGGTATCTTTTTCCGCAGTTATCAGGGATATATCTGAACATAAGCTGGTAATGGAGGGTACAGCCCTGTTTGATGTGCATATCATTGAGCAGATTATGGCTATCTGGAGCCGGGTTAGTGGTATCAGCCTTGCCAATATATCTTTTATGCATGTTAGAACCCTTATGGAGACGGTCTTTTTGGCTGGGCTTTCCCGTCAGGAGGATAGAGCAGTGTTGGTCAAGGTCTCTTTTATTGATCAAGATGAGGCAGCCAATCAGCTCGGTGTGGGCATGCCGTTATCATTTAGAAGGCGTCACCGTTTTACTGTGGATACCCTGGCAAAACTGGCTGGTGGTTTTGACCCTGAGACTACTGCCATTGCCGTATGTATTAAGGAGAGCGATCCAAGACAGCTTGAGATATGGGGTGTTGTTGTGGGTCGTTCCGAGATGTCAGAAGATCTCGACCCCCAACAGCGTAAACATCGTGAAGCAGGAGTGTTAACCGTTAGTTCAGACCGGGCCGGGTCGTTGGCAATTTTTTGGGGTGATGTAGTCTTGGCCCGTTTTCATGGGGGCTATTTTTCTGAGCCGGAACCTGGATCTTTTACCTCCTGTCTTGTGGGTCGCACCCTTTTTAAAGCGGTAGAATCTCATATAGAATATCAACATTTTGGGGCTGCATATTGGAACTGGTATCGGGTTTTAATAGAGAGATTATTGATGGCTGCTGGTCGTGGTGGTCATGGCGGCATAGTACTTTGGCTGCCTGATGAGAATGATAAATTTGTCAGAAAATCCATGGTTGCCAAATATATGTTCACCGATGGCCCTGAGGCCTCAGAGTTGATACATGAACTCTGTCAACAAGAAGACCGCCGTGAGGATAAACACAAAAAGAAGAAAAAACATCCAGAAGAGTGGGGTGATGATGATAGCTATGATGGTGGACAAAGGCTAGCAGAGCATGTTGACCTCCTTAGCCATTTAACCCGTTTGGATGGAGCATTGGTTATATCTCACCGTTTGCGACCACTCTCTTTTGGTGCTGTTTTATCAGCGCCTCAATGGTGGGGCAAGACTGTATATTGTATGGATGATACAGGCACAAAAACCAAAACAGTTGATCTGGCAAAATATGGAACCCGTCACGCTGCTGCGGTAAATTTTGTCAGTAGGCATCCTGGAGTTGTGGCATTTGTTATCTCTCAGGATGGCCCCATTGCAGCAATTTTCAATATGGATGAAGATACTGTTGGATGGTTTCCCGATTTTCGTAATCGTATTTAAAATTATGTATTTAAATTAACAATAAGGTTTAAGCAGATATGACCGGAGATGAAATACGTAAGCGTTTTATTGCCTTTTTTACCGGGCATGACCATGCCCATGTGGCTTCGTCGAGTTTGGTTCCCCAGAATGATCCTACCCTGCTGTTTACCAATGCAGGGATGAATCAGTTCAAAGCACTGTTTTTGGGTCAGGAACACCGGAGTTATAAAACTGCAGTTTCCAGCCAAAAATGTGTGCGAGCTGGTGGAAAACATAACGATTTAGAGAATGTAGGCCGAACCGCCCGACACCACACTTTTTTTGAAATGTTGGGTAATTTCTCATTTGGTGATTATTTTAAAGAGGATGCTATCCCATACGCTTGGCAATTCGTCACCCAGGAACTTGGGCTGCCGGAAGATAGGCTGCTGGTAACGGTCTTTGCCTCTGATGATGAAGCTTATGATATCTGGCATGATAAGGTTGGTCTGCCACCTGAAAAAATATTACGAATAGATACCAACGATAACTTTTGGTCCATGGGACCTACTGGCCCTTGCGGTCCCTGTTCTGAGATTTTCTATGATTATGGTCCCGAGGTTGCGGGTGGTCCCCCAGGTTCTACTGAACAGGAGGGTGACCGCTTTGTCGAGATCTGGAATCTGGTCTTCATGCAGTATGATCGCAGTGAAGACGGTACCATGAACCCACTGCCAAACCCCTGTATTGATACCGGGGCAGGGCTGGAGCGTATTGCCTCTATATTACAAGGTAAAACCAACAACTATGACACCGATCTTTTTCAACCTCTGATAAAGGCTACAGCCCAGGCTGCCAATGTTGATCCTGTGGATACTGCAAGTTTGGTCTCTTTACGGGTGATTGCCGACCATCTACGTTCTGTAAGTTTTTTAATAGCCGATGGAGTTCTGCCTGCCAATGAGGGTAGGGGGTATGTGTTGCGTAGAATTATGCGTCGAGCATTGCGCCACGGGCGTTTGTTAGGTCTGAAAAAACCATTTCTCTATCAATTGGTTCCTGTTTTGGTAAAACTCATGGGAGGTTTCTTCCCAGAGTTGATTGCCCAAGAAAAGACCATTGTATTGATGGTTGAGATAGAAGAAAAAAGGTTTGTTGCCACCTTGGGAACCGGGTTGAAAATTCTTGAAGATGCGGTCACAGAGCTTAAATCCGGTGATGTCCTGGCAGGAGAAACGGTATTTTCTCTCTATGATACTTACGGCTTTCCGGTGGATTTAACAGCAGATATTTTAAAAGATCGTGGTATTTCCCTGGATATGGATGGTTTTGAAAGCCACATGGCCCAACAGCGTGAGCGAGCCAGAGCGGCCTGGGTTGGTTCCGGTGATGAAAAGGTCTCTGCTGTCTATCAGGAGATTAGAGAGGAGCATGGGGTTGTAGAGTTTTTGGGTTATAACACACTCACAGCCCAAGGTAGCGTAACAGCTATCATAAAAGATGGTGTATCTGTTAAGTCCCTGTTACCGGGTGAGTCCGGGCAGATTGTCACCAACCAGACCCCATTTTATGGTGAGGCAGGTGGTCAGGTAGGTGATGCCGGGCAGATATTGGCAGATGGTATGCTCTTTACGGTAAAAAACTGCACAAAACCTGTTGCCGACCTTACTGTTCACAGCGGTACAATGACAATGGGAGCCATAACTGTTGGTGGGGTGGTTAATTTACAAGTTGACTCTGTAAATCGTCAGGCTATCTCCCTGCACCACTCTGCAACCCACTATCTCCACCATGCCTTGCGTACTGTATTGGGTGACCATGTAAAACAGGCTGGCTCCATGGTTACTGCCCAGCGGTTACGCTTTGACTTTTCCCACTATCAAGGTTTAACAGCTGATGAGTTGGAGGAGGTGGAGGCCATGGTCAACGAGGGGTTACAGGCCAATGTACCCCAAGAGACAGTGGTAATGACCCCAGATGAGGCGGTCGCAGCAGGAGCTGTGGCTCTTTTTGGGGAAAAATATGGTGAGCAGGTCAGAGTGGTACGTATCGGACCAACCATGGAGCTGTGTGGCGGTACTCACGCCCAGCGTAGCGGAGACATAGGGCTATTAAGGGTGATTTCCGAAAGTGCCATAGCTGCTGGTATGCGCCGTATTGAGGCGGTTTGTGGACCCGTTGCCCGTCAGAGTTATCAAGGTGATGTGGAGCTGTTAAAACAGAGTGCTGCTCTTATGAAAATCGGCCCGGCT
This sequence comes from Magnetococcales bacterium, assembly GCA_015232405.1. Taxonomy (GTDB): domain Bacteria; phylum Pseudomonadota; class Magnetococcia; order Magnetococcales; family JADFYX01. Next base: position 16,889 of record JADFZS010000071.1, read on the forward strand.
GATGTTGTAAAAGGGGTTGAGCGTCTGCTTTTGAGACAAAAAGAGCTGGAGCAACAGCTGGCCCAAGCCAAATCAGACCTATCTGGTAACTTGGTGGATGAGCTGGCTGGGGATGTGGAGGAGATTGCTGGTCTGCCGGTATTGGCAAAACGGCTGGATGGTGAGGACCCCAAGGGGCTAAGGGAGCTGGTGGAGCGTCTCAAAGATAAGATCGGTTCTGTGGTACTGTTTTTGGGTATTCCCCAAGATGGCAAAGTGACCCTTGTAGCTGGTGTGAGTAAAGATTTGACTGGCAAAATCAAAGCCGGAGATATAATCCGCATGGCAGCACCCTTAGTAGGAGGAAAAGGTGGTGGTCGCCCAGATATGGCACAAGGGGGAGGAAACCGCCCAGAACAGCTAAACGAGGCGATCAGTGCGGTTAAAAAGTGGATTGAGGATAGTGGGGAGTGAGTGAAGAAGATAGCCGTAGTTTAGAAAAAGAGTGTCCCCACTGTAAAAAACAGATGCTAAGATGGCATGCCGCCGCCAATGAATTTGGCGACGGCATGGGTTTTTGTACCGATATTCTCTTGGTATGTTTTAACGACGAATGCCCAATGTATGTAAAAGGCTGGAACAGCCTCTACGACTCAGTACAACGCATAGGCTCAGTTAGATTTTTCTTCGACCCCAATGACAACACATCAGGTGTACTACCCGTAGCCCACAAAGATGCCCTAAGGGGCGATATTGTGACTGATTGATTTTCTTTGCTTTTTAGATATTTAAGTGCATCTATCCTTGCAAAATCACATTGCCATCAACAACTGCCACAGCTACTTTTATTAGATCCTGCTCTTTGCCGTCTATTCTTGGCTCAATGCAGTTGCCGCTTTCAAGGTCAAAGGTCCAGTTGTGTACCTTGCATTCAACACGGTCGCCGTGGTCGGTTCCATCACAAAGGTTGGCTTTGGAGTGGGGGCAACGGGCATCGTATACTGCTATTTGATCCGCAGTTGCTCGGTAGACGATGAGATCACCATCTGGACGTTTTACACTCTGCATTCTGCCTACAGGAAATTGATCTAAAGCCCCCAGGTTTTTGCTTACCTGTTTTTGGTTGCTGCTATCTTCTTCAACCTCTGGCAGTAGGTCGAGATCGTTTAAAATATCTATGGCATCCAGTAGTTTGTTTAACCCGGCTGCCGGAAAAGCCATCATAGCGGCATCTAGAATTTCCTCTTTTGTTGCACCAGCTTTCAGGGCTTTAGGTGCGTATTGCCGTAGACCTCGCTCAGTACCTACAGTTATTTTGGTGACTATCTGGATTAAAAAACGGGTTTTTTCATCCAGTGCCACCACGCTATGTTTATAAAACCCCATGAGGTTGGTTGCTGCTTGGGGGCGAGTTTTGCTGAGATATCTGAGGGCTTTTGACATTGTTTTTTACTCTTTTTTTGCTTGGAGTGAATGAAAATGAGATGTTCAAATTTAAAAATGTCGCCACTGCCTTATCATGGCAATGGCGACATTTTGTAAAGGTATACTAGAAGAAAAAGTTGCTAACCTTGCTAAATGGATAGCTAACTAAAACCTACTCTTGCTGCCCGTCATCATACTCTTGCTCTAATTTAATTGCATGTTTTGACTCTTGGTCGGCTAGAAAAGAGAAAACTTTGGCTACTTCAGCATCATCAGCATTTTTAGCCAGGGTTCTGTAAAACTGCTCTGCTGCCTTCTCTCTTTTTGTTGCCATGAGAAGGGCCTCTTCAAAGTCAATATTGCTATCCTCTTTTTTCTCCGACACCACAAGCAGCTCTGCCAGCTTCATATCTGCATCAGGGGTGATGTTGGGGAGAGAGGGTATAGTACCCTTTTCTAAAATATTCTCCAGATGGCGTTTATGCTCTCTCTCTTCTTCTGCATGGGCAAGCAAGGCATTTTTTTGATCTTGACTCCGAGACCGTCTGGCAAGTGACTCATAAAATTCGGCCTCTTTATCTTCATGCTGCATAGCCATTTTGATGATATCGTTAAAATTTGTCATTTTTTTCAATATGCTCCTTTACTTCCCACTCATATATTTTGGATTTAATGGAATAAAATTCCACCTATATTGGCTTATTTTCCCCTCAGTTACCAATATTTTTCCAAATGTAATGTACCTGGCTCCTTTTTACTCCCGGCTATAAAGCCTTTTTCAGTTAGAATTTCCGCGCAACCTGTAACCATTTCCGGGTGTCCACAAAGAAAAAATTCACTTTGCTCTCCATCCATGGGCACTTGGCAAATATCTGCCAGATCCGGTTTTGCTATCCATTCATTCAACCTGCCTACTCGCCCGGTCCATGATGTGTCCTCATCAGGGCGGGTTATAATGGGAATATAGTTAAATGAGGCACAACTACGGTCTAAACTTTCCAGCTCTGCGCGGTAGCCCAAATCCCATGAGTAGCTAGCTCCATGGAGTATGGTTATGTTTCGAGTAGGGCAACTCTCACCCAAAGCCAGGGTGCGAACCATGCTTATGTATGGTGCTAGCCCGGTTCCGGTGGCTACCATAACGATATTTTTATCGCTGGCAACTTTATCAATTGTAAAGAGACCTTTTGCTTTTGGACCCATAAACAATCTGTCCCCAACAGCCAGTTGAAAAAGTCTTGGGGTTAGCTCTCCACTGGTTACCAGAGAGATGTAAAATTCCAAATACTCCTGCCAACGACTACCGGAGGATATGGAGTATGCCCGACGAATGAGGCGGTTACTCTTCTCTTGGGGATACTCACCCCGTTTGGTCTCAGGCAGTGATGGGCTAGACCATGTTAGACCCAAAACAGTAAACTGACCTGCCGTAAACTCAAAATTATTTTCATCTGGTTGTACTTTGAGAATTTGCAGATTGGGTGTGATTTCGGTGCGACCAATCAGTGTTGCATTGTATTGGTCATTGGCTTTTTGTTTTTTTTCAGCGGTGTCCATTATATATCAACTGCCTCCCCAAAAAATGGTTTAATGCAGAGACGATCATACAACATTTTGCTCTTGGTTAAGACAAAAAAGGGCTGGCCAACTGAGGGGACAGCCAACCAACCCTCGCCATATAAAAATGACGTGATGGTATAGCAACATATTTGGTCTCATGATGTCAATAAAATTTTTGTTAAAAAGTCAAAAAATTTTGTATCTCTCTGTATTTTATAGAAATTAATATTAACAGTTGTTTGGTTTGTTGGATATTGCAAAAAAAAGTAAGCCCCATATTTAAATAAGCCATATTACTTTTTTTTAGGATTAATAGATTCAGCTTTGCTGTGACCAATGATTCGTCGCAACACCTCTCCTGCCAAAGTCAAGCCAAAAAGAGCGGGCATATAGCTGATTGTGCCGTTTATAGCCCTTGGTCGTCCTTGTGATGTTGCCTCTGGTGGTTTGTGTGGTAATGGCGGTTCTGATGACCATACAGCCAACACACCCCTTTGGCAGTTACGGCGACGCAGACGTTGCCGGACCGCACTGGCAAGAGGGCAGATACTGGAGTCCAGCAGATCTCCTACTTGTAACCTCGTTGGGTCAAGTTTACTACCAGCCCCCATACTGCTTGCAACATGATAAGAGCGAATTTGGCTCTCAATTATCAGGCTTACCTTACAGTTGAGACTATCAATGGCATCAATAACCCAGTCAGGTTGGGTTTGGTCCAACATTGCTGGTATGGTCTGTGTGGTTAAAAATTGGTCGTGGAGTGTCAACTGACACTGGGGATTGATTGATTTTAGCCGTTCTCCAACAACATCCACTTTTTTTTGTCCGATGGTATCAACGGTAGCTGGTAGTTGCCTGTTGATGTTTGAGGGGGCAACAACATCGCTATCTATCAGGGTGAAGCGACCTATCCCTGCCCTTGCTAGAGCCTCGGCTACAAAACTGCCGACACCACCAAGACCAGCTAACAAAATATGGCTATTTTGCAGTTTTTTTACCCCTTCATCACCCACCAATATGTGAGTACGTTCAAAAAGTCCACTATCAATCATTAGCAATTCCCAATAAATTTACGGCATTCATGCTGGTTGCATCGATAATATGTTGGGTTGAGACACCACGCAAACTAGCAAGAGTGTTGGCTACTATTGTTAAATAACCAGGTTCGTTACGTTTGCCAGCAAAGCCTGCTGGGGGTAGGTCTGGGGCATCACTCTCCAGCACCAAGGAGGAGTCCGGCAATTTAGCCGCAACAGTACGAATTTTTTTCGCCCTGTCGTGTGTGACCACCCCACCAAAACCTAAGCAAAACCCCATGGTTATATATTGCTGCCCCTGTTGTAAGCTTCCATTAAAACTGTGGATGATTCCACCACAAGGTAAGTCGGCTTTTTTGAGTGTCGTGATAATTTGATCATGAGCTTTTACAGCATGGATTAAAACTGGAAGTTGGTACAGTTTTGCCAGTTGCAACTGGGCTGAAAAAAGCTCTTGCTGTTTATTATGGTTATGATGTGGTTCACGAAAATCCAGCCCTATCTCACCAATAGCTATGGGTTTTATTCTATCTATCCATTTTACAAGTTGTTCAATGGCATCTTGGGGGTGTTTGTCCAAAAACATGGGGTGTAGCCCCAAAGCCTGATGAATTTTTATATCTTTTTCGCAGGGCAGACTGGTAAAATTATCAAGGCTTACCCCCGGTACAACCAGCCGATTTACCCCGGCCTCTTTAGCCCGTTGGATTACAGCTTGACGATCATGGTCAAAGGCTGGGTTGTCTATATGGCAGTGGGTATCAATCATCAAAATTGTTTTGACAACAACAACTCTATGGGTTGAATAGATTTGTCAAAAGATTATGATAAATCTGGGTCAGCTCTTCAAGGTCAGCAACAGGAACCCCTTCGTTAAGCTTGTGCATAGAGCTACCAACCAAACCAAACTCCATGGTTTGGGGGCAGACTTGAGATATAAACCTTGCATCCGAAGTACCACCCCCTGTGGAGCTTTGTGTCTCATGGTTCAAGCTCTGTTTGATGCTTTTTTCCAGTGCGCTGCGCAAATGTCCATCTTTGGATAAAAACGGTAGACCCGATAGATCCAATGATAATGTATAGTTGGGGTGATCTGGCTCATCAAGGACAGCCCTGATTTTGCTCTCTAATGATTCCGGGCTGTTTTTGGGGCTAAAACGGATGTTGAAACGGGCTTCTAATGTTGCAGGAACAACATTGGACGAGCCGTCACCTGCACCGATATTGGTAAACTGTATACTTGTGGCAGGGAAATGGTCATCCCCCTCATCAAACTTTATAGCAGCTAACTTTGCTATAGTTGGGGCTGAACTGTGGATCGGATTATCAGCCAGATGGGGATAGGCTACATGGCCCTGTTTACCCTTGAAAGATATGAGTCCATTTATGGAGCCACGGCGACCGTTTTTGAGGCAGTCACCCAATTTTGCAACTGAGGTTGGCTCGCCAACCAGACAGTAATCCAGCTGTTCGTTGTTCTTCTCCAGCCAGTCCAACACCCTTACGGTACCATCAACCGCATCACCCTCCTCATCACCTGTGATTAAAAATGAGAGGGAGTTTTTTTGACTGAAATCGGGGTTGGCAAGGAGAAATTTCTCTAAAGCCACCACCATCGCAGCTATGGCACCCTTCATATCACAAGCACCACGACCCAATAGCACTCCATCAACTATCTCGGCGGCAAAAGGGTCTCTATGCCAGCCACTACTATCGCCGGGGGCTACTACATCGGTGTGTCCGGCAAAACAGAGATTTTTACCGGAGCTGCCAAGTCTGGCATAAAAATTCTCCACCACCCCAAAGGGCAGACGATGAATGGTAAAACCCATCGCTGCCAGACGTTTGATGATAATCTCCTGACAACCCAGATCCTTTGGAGTGATGGAGGGAGTTTTAATCAGGGCTTGGGCAAGTTCAATAACTTCTGAACTAGAACTCACGGAGCAGTTCATTTATTCCAGTTTTAGAACGGGTGCGAGCATCAACTGTTTTAACTATAACCGCACAGTAGAGGTTTGGTCCCGGTGAGCCGTCGGGTAGGGGTTTGCCCGGCATGGTTCCAGATACCACCACAGAGTAAGGAGGTACATAGCCCATGTGGACCTCGCCAGTTGCTCTATCAACAATTTTTGTAGAGGCGCCCAGATAGACACCCATTGAAAGAACCGAACCCTCACCAACTATAACACCTTCAGCCACTTCAGCCCGGGCACCGATAAAACAGTTGTCACCAATAATAACCGGGTTGGCCTGTAGAGGTTCGAGAACTCCACCAATACCAGTACCACCGGAGAGATGGACATTTTTGCCAATCTGAGCGCAAGAGCCAACAGTTGCCCAGGTGTCCACCATGGTTCCGCTATCTACATATGCACCGATGTTGACATATGAAGGCATGAGAACAGCACCAGGAGCAATATAGCTACCTGTACGTACTGTTGCTGGGGGGACCATGCGAAATCCTGCTTTTCTGAACTGTTTTTTCTTCCAACCTCTGGTTTTGGTTGGAACTTTGTCAAAAAAGTTGGTGGGGCCACTGGTCATAACATCATTTTCATTTAGTTTGAAATATAATAAAACCGCTTTTTTCAACCATTGGTTTACCACCCAACCATGAACAGCATCAGGATGGTTCTCTTTTCTTTCGGCAACTCTGTATTTGCCAGAATCCAACCCCTTGATAGCTTTATCTACCGCTTTACGGATCTTTCCTTCGGTTCTAGTTGAGAGAGAGTCCCGGTTTTCCCAAGCCTTTTCAATTATGGTTTGTAGAGCGGGCATGGCGCGTATCTCCTTGAATATAAAGTAAAAATATTAGTTTTTGTTGTGTGTGATATACAACAAGCCTGTCTGTAACAAACAGCACAGCAGCCTAAATTGTTTTTCTTATAATTGCGAGTTATTTATTTTGAATCTCACGGGCGCAGGCGGCAATGCGCTCCATAGCCTCACGATTGTCTTTTGTTGACGCAACCATGGCAACCCTTATATATGGTGCTCCAGGGTTCTCACCATTATTGTCTCGGCTCAGAAAGGCTCCCGGTAACACAGTTACATTGTAACCTTCATAGAGACGACGGGCAAAGGATACTCCACCCCCAGGAACTTTCAGCCAGAGATAAAATCCGGCTTCTGGTTGGGTGACTCTCAATGTTGGTGATAGTATTGCGATGGACTCTTGAAGTTTTTGCCGATATTGAATACGGTTCTCCTCTACATGGCTCTCATCTTGCCAAGCGGCTGTGGCAGCCTGCTGAATAAACGGTGGGGTGGCACAACCTGTGTAGGTTCTTAAGCGAAAATAAGTAGCAAGAACATCTTGATCCCCAGCCACAAAACCAGAACGTGCCCCTGGCATGTTGGATCTTTTAGAGAGGGAGTGAAATACCAAGCAGCGACTAAAATCCTTCCTGCCCATTGCCCAAGCGGCTTGCAGAAGTCCGGGAGGGGGGCTGTTATACCAGATTTCGGAATAGCACTCATCAGAGGCTATGATAAAGTCATGTTTATCAGCTAGTTCAATCAGTTGTTGCAGCTGCTCCAGGTTATAGACCGCACCTGTTGGATTGGCTGGTGTACAGAGATAGAGCAGGGCAGTTCCATCCAAAATATCTTTATCAAGTTTATGGTATTCTGGTAAAAAATTGTTGTCTGCGTTGGCGTTGACAAACACCAACTTTGTTTGTGCTATATGGGCAGCCCCTTCATAGATCTGATAAAAAGGGTTGGGAGATAGAACTATCGGCTCCTTAGGATCGCTTTTTTGTTTTGTAAACAGTTGAGCAATGGAAAACAGAGCTTCACGAGTTCCGTTTACCGGCAGGATATTTTTGTCAGGATCAATACTATCCTTCCCCAACTCAAAGCGGTTTTCCAACCAGCCAGCAGCTGCCCTGCGTAGGGTAAGTTCACCACGGGTTGTGGGATAACGGCTAATTCCATCCAGGGCATTTGCCATGGCATCACGGAGTTTTTTGGCAACAGGATGTTTTGGCTCACCGATGGATATATTAAGGGGAGTTAAGTTGGGGTTTGGCTCCACCTCACCTATTAGAGCAGCTAGTTTTTCAAATGGGTAAGGTTGTAATCTGTCCAAGTAAGGGTTCATTAGTTAGGTCCTGGTGGGTTTTTATTGCTGTCAGGCTCTTTTTTTGCCGCCAAAGGTTTGCTTATTTGTATATCTTCCATTGGTGAAGTTCTTAGTGTGCGACGATCTTTTACATGGCCAACCAACCAGCTGACTAGATCTTTCCAAATAGATTTCACCTCTTTTTTGCTGGGCATTATGCCAGCATATTCCAGCTCAATAGTAATTATAGGAACCCGCTGTACAGAACCTACATAACGGCCTAGAGAGCCGGGGTATGTACCCAATAGTGATAGATAGAGCTTGCCCAATTTTTCTGGGGGGATATTTGGTGGGCCATCAAAATCCAGCAGACCAAAAGGGGCATGGATGGATACTACAGCGTGGGGTTGAAATCTCTCTATCTCCTCAATTACCCAACGAGATTCCGGCTCACTCAGAGAAGAAGGGCCGGGATACCGCCGTGGGTCCCGATCTGTCTCATCAATCCAATATTTTCGACTCTGGCTCAACCACTCTTCATGGGTTGCTGCTGTGGGAAAGTTGCGGTTTAAATCAACATTGTTATGGTTCATCCGCTGGGACTCTTTGCGCAACAAACCATCGGGGTTGACCAAGGGGGCAATTCGCCAATGGAAAAGACCTGAGTGGTGTTTATTTAATATCTTCAACCATTTAAAGACGATGCTAACAGATGAAAACTCATCTCCATGAATACCGCCCAATATAAGTATACGAGCCTGAGGGGTACGATTTTGTAATGGTGGATACTCTTTCATTATTATTGGTAGACCATTTACCGAACGGCCACCACTCAAGGTGAAATTTTCTTCAAGACAACCATCTTCAGTTACACTACCTAGTTTTGCCCCAATTTTTTTGCATATATGGTCTATTGAGGCGAGTTTGATGGTTTTGAGCTGTTTCTCTGGGATTACCGCCTTTGGTATACTACTTTTTTTTATGATTTTGTTTTTTTTCTTTGCGCTCTGTGGTAGCCTAGTCTCGCCTGTAGCCTGTTTTATGATCTCTTGCAGGGCCTCCTGTACCGACAGTGGAGCTATATCAGGACTGTGTTGTCTTGTTTCAACCGCAACTGCAGGCAGTGGTAATAGCAACCCAGCCCAAAATATTGCACTCATCAACGAGAGGCAAAACAGGCGATTGCTAAAAATCGACAGAGTGATTTTTAGGGTTATAGGTGGCTTTATAAAAAACCGGAACAGGATTTGCATAAGCTTGGTGAGTAGTACAGTTCCTTAAAGCAAATTGACGCAAAAATTGTTTTGCGTATGCAATAGCCTTTAGTTTTTACTGTAATATGGGTTTTGCGTCAATAACCGAATTATCGAAACATTGATAAACAGGTAGTTTTTTACTTTCGGTTCTAGTTTTCTGGTAACAGGTTTCCTAAATGGTTTTTTAGGTATTAGGCTTTGAAACAAAAGATTAATATCACCATTTCAAAAAGGTGTATTATCTTACGAAAAGCCTTAGCTAAGCGAGCTATGATATGAAAAGAAGAGATTTTATAAAAACAGTTGGTTCAGGTGTTGT
>JADFZS010000072.1 GCA_015232405.1 Magnetococcales bacterium
GAAATGGTAAATGGAAAGAGGATCCAAGAGGAAAAAAGCTGTTGTGTGGCACGAAGCAGTACGGGGGAGTCCCGGTTGCTCAACAGTAGGCACCTGCGGGGGCGTCCCGTAATTTTGCCAAACCCAAACCAACTTCTTTGATCTTAACTTTAAATTTCTGCAGCCTTTTTATAGCTGTATCTTGTGGCGATTCTCGGGAGTCGAGATCACCATATAAATTGCATTGCACTATCGGGAGCCGAAGTGCGCCGCAGTTTTTTATGAGTGAGGAGACCGATTTCCGATGGCAAAGCCATATGATGGAACCGCATGCTTTTTCGATAACGGCTTGGCACCACAAGCAGTCGTTAGTCTTGTACGGCCCCAAACAAACAGCACATCAGATACATCAGCACTCTTGCGTGAGCCTTCAATTGAACCGGTTCCCCATGAGTGTGCGCCCAGTTTTGACCCCAGGGCAGAAATGTTGTTCGCCCGGAAGTATGCTTCAAAAGCTGATAAAAAGAGATCTGATCAAAGTGAAGTTACTGGCAAGCTGATAGATTACGACTTCCTTACAGTTGATGAAGTGGCTCAGTTGTTCGATTGTGCTGTAAGATCGGTAAAAAATATCCCACACGATCAACTGCCATCCTATCCTGGCCCTGGGCGTCGGAAAATTTACTTGCGAGAAGACTTGAAAATCTATTTGCGCAACAAGGCACCCAATACTCCTATCACTGACAAAGTCATTCAGAAGGCGTTATACTCAAAAGTGGATGGAAGGCGTAAGCGTTCTCAAAATGGAGGACGCAAATGAGTAAATCAACCAAGGTAGGTCCTGTTCGCATCAGCCCGCAGCGTATTCAGGGTAAAGAAACAGGAAAGTGGGTTGTTATCATCCCAGCATCATTGCGACCAGACGGTCGGATGAAGCGGTTGTTCTTTGAAAACAGAAAGAAAGCCCTTGAGTTGGCCCGTCAGATTGGTCGAGAAATGTCAATGCCATATCTGGGGGCATCAAAGAACGACCGATGGTCAGGTGTAATATTTCTGACAGCGGTTGAAGCATGGGTTAGTGAAGAGTCTGATCGGGTTGTTGCTAGGGCCAAGCGGGCAAGTGCTCTAGAAACTGACCAATATCGATTGGCAAACCTTCTTCCTCACTTTGGCAATTTTGACTTGTCGCAAATCACCAAAGAGGCGATCAGGCTTTACGCATCGAAAAGACTTTGGGGTGACGAAAAATATTCAAAATCACTCCAAAGCCGTAGCAAGATTGATCCCAATACCGTTGGGATGGACAGGAAAGGCAGCCCCAAACTGTTGTCCAGCCCCAGCACTGTTAAGGGAGAGGTGGCTGTGCTCCTGAAGGTGCTCAGGTGGTGTAAAACTAAAGGGTGGTTAGAAGTAATTCCCAGCCCAGATCCAATTCGGCAAAGGCGCAGGAAGGTATTGTTACCAACATTTGAAGAGACGGTACAAATTCTTAACCATCTTTCACACAAAACGCTCCCTCTAGTCTGGTTTCTTGCAGAGTCAGGGTGCCGACCTGGAGAAGCATATCATCTTCGATGGAAAAATGTTGATCTTCAAACTGGATGGGTTTCCATTGAAGCAGAGGATGAAGATGATTATGAAGACGACGAAGAGGAAGCTTGGGAACCAAAAACTGACGGGTCTGAACGAACCATAAGGATTGGTGGGGAGTTGTTGGAGATGTTCAGAGGGCTATCCAAGGAAGGCAAGTACGTTTTCCCCCATCGGTTTGACCCCAACAGGCCACGTACGAGCTTCCGAAAGGCATTGAAAGGAGCGATCAAGAGAGCTGACTTAAAACGCGATGGAAAGCCATTAAATCTCAAGATGACTCCAAAGTCTTTCAGAAAATTGGTTGCAACTTGGATTGCTAGGGGAGGAGTTCGGGAACGAGTCCTACAAGCATGGCTTGGGCATGTGCCAGGTAGCAAAGTGACGAAAGAGGTCTATGATCAAGCTGAGAGACAAGATCTTGATGCAGCTTCAAAAGTGATCAAGTTACCAATCAAAGCGAGGCCACCATCACAGCCATCGAAGCTCAAGAAAGCCCAGTAAGTTGCAATATCTTGTAGTAAGTACCAAGAAGTTGGATTGATCTGGCATTCCTGGAGCCATGAAAAACTTGCCTAGATACCTAAAAAATGGCGAAAAAAGTTGCAATATCTTGCAGTGGGCAAAAAAATGGCGTTTATTAGCAGTAACTAATAAACGCCTATCTTCTTGAAATAATAAGTAAAAAATGGTCGGGGCGAAAGGATTCGAACCTTCGACCCCTAGCACCCCATGCTAGTGCGCTACCAGACTGCGCCACGCCCCGCGACCAGTGGGGCAGTAGAGTACCTGACTCTTTATCTCTTGTCTAGTCAGCCTGTTTAAAATGTATTGCCTGGTTCTTTTAATTCATATTTGTTGGTTGTTGCTTGGGAAGAGGGGGGGGGATGTTTCTGCTTGCTTAACTGTTGGCACGAGTGCTGCATATTAATTCATCAAGATACAAGGTTAAATAAAAGCATACCGATAACGTTATCGGAATAATGTGCCTTGAAGATGAGGAATTTAAAATGAATATCTCTAGTGCAGCCGGGTTTTTGATCAATAGAGCTGTCAGAATGGCAGCAGATCTTAATCAAGGTGGTCAGGGTGGAGCAAATCGCTCAACAAGTCGCTCTGCACCATCTAAAATACTTGAAAATGCAGCAGATCCAGCCAAGATAACACGGCGTAACTCTTCTGCTTATCGGGTAAGTCTGTCTAGTTCCGCCCTGCAAAAAGGGGCTATGGAGAGCATCTCAGCCTAATGAGTTTTGTCCGGGTTTGACCATCAAGCTAGGATATGCTTTTTAAGAACAGGTTGTTGTCCGAACCTGTTCTAGCTTGATGGAGTAGGCAAAATTTTCCAATATTGATATTATTTACCTTGCAAAATTTTGCTGCATTTAAGCTTTTTATCAATTGCGTAATAGATCTATTCATGGCAAAAAGGTTCTTTTAAAAGGTTTGAACCGTCATGAATGCAGTCTCAAAAAATAGCAACAAACCACCATTATTAGCTATTATCTTAGCTATGGGCTTTCGCCCCCTGTTTCTTCTTGCTGGTTTATGGTCTGTATTAAGTATCGCGATTTGGTTGTCTTTTTTAACTGGCAACCTGGATTGGGAGCTGTTTATTGCTCCAACTTGGTGGCATGGTCATGAGATGCTTTTCGGTTTTGTCGGGGCAGCCGCTGCCGGTTTTATGCTTACAGCAGCACCAATTTGGTCAAAATCTCCACCCCTTAGTGGTAAACCACTGCTAAATATTGTAGTTGCTTGGATTGTCGGTCGCTTGGCAATTTGGCTGTCACCATTTATTCCTCCGCTACTGGTAGCAATACTTGATTTAGGGTTTTGGTTTCTGTTTTTAAGGGCTTCCGCTCCAACTTTATGGAACACAGGCAACCCTGTTCACCGTATCTTCCCGACGCTGTTAGCACTTGTTATGGTTGGTAATGTGCTGGTACATCTTGAGTCTGTAGGTTGGACAGATGATACAGCACAACGGGGAATCTACCTGGGAATTGATGCCATTATCTTTTTTCTGGTGGTGGTTGGTGGGCATATTATGCCTATGTTCACCCGTGAGACCCTAAATAAGGAAGGGGCAGATTTGCAATTCCCCCTCTACCCATCTTTGGAAATTGCCGGAGCAGTTACCATGACCGGGGTGTTGGTGGGAAATCTGATTGATTATCAACACCCTGTTACTGGCATAATGTTTATAGTCGCCGCTGTGGTACAGCTCGTCAGGTTTTCAAACTGGCATATATTCAAAACGTTTTCTGACCCCATGTTATGGAGCTTACATGGGGGCTTTAGCTGGCTTATCTTGGGATTGTTTCTGTCGGGACTAGCCCGGTTGACCGACTTATTGGCAATATCAACCGCTCTTCACGCTTTGACAGTTGGGGCTATGGGATTTTTTACCTTGGGTATCATGAGTAGGATAAGTCTGATACACACCGGTCATCCGGTGGTGGCAAATAGACGGATGACCATGGCTTTTTTTGTCATTTTTCTGGCTGCAACAATCCGAATTCTGCCAGAACTACCACTCCCAGTTGACGGATGGTTGGTTGCAGGTCTGTTATGGATGGCAGCTTTTGCCACATTTATACATGTTTTTTATAAAAAACTATTAAACCCGCGGATAGATGGTGAGCCAGGATAGGGATACCCCTTAATCATCAACAGATATATTCCAACCGATGTGTTGCACCTGCCTGCACATGTGAGCAGGATATGCCAAAGGCCCCTCTTTAGCCATTTTGCGAAACTCCCCTTCATCAATCCAAGCAACTTTGATCAGCTCTCGGCTACAGGCTTTGGCTATTCCTTGCCAGGAGTCGCAACGATAGATAAAGCTGATGTTCGGCTGCTTGATATCAAGAAGAGGGGATACAGCTACCTGTTCCCAGGATAGAAGTTCCACCCCGGTCTCTTCAATCACCTCACGTCTCAAGGCGGTTGTTATCTCTTCGCCCTCATCAACATAACCACCGGGGAAGCACCAGTGACCCCAACGATGGTCTTTGTAGGCAAGACATACCAGGAGCACCTGCTTTTGTTTGCTCGATGGGTCTTGGTTGACTATCAAGGCATGGGCTGAAACTGTTGTCTTAATGCGCATGTAAAATAGCGACCTTAACCGTCAGACCTTTCCCAGACAATTTTCCAAGCACCATTTTCACGGGCCAGGGTAAGAGTTTTATTGACCTTGTCTTTATAGTTGGGCGACCAGTAGTTCTGCTCAAACTCAGCACGGGCAAGATCTTTTTTCAAAAAGGTTACGTTTAGTCCTTTGTAGGTAACTTTGATGGTCTTCGCCTTACCAATTACACGTTTACGATTTTGTACCCAGGCAGAATAGTTGGGAAACTTTGCCGGTGGACGGAACTTTTTGGAATAAGAGTTAAGATAATCATTGATATTCAGAGATGTCCACGCTGCTGCCCACTGTTCAACAGCCATCTCTACAGCTTCAACATCATCACTACCATCTTGCTCTTCTTCGATTTCGGCAACTGGTTGGCTGCTCTGTTGGACAGGCTCTTCTTCGCTACTTGCTTCTTCATGCTGTTGAATATAACCGGGAACCAAAACCAGTTTTATATGTTCTAGTTTACGATCAAGGGTTTTGTTGGAGCCACTCAAGGAGATTGCTTTGCGGTATGACTTTGATGCCATTTTGGCATATATGTCACCCATATTCTCATGAGCAGTAGCATAGGTTGGGTGGGATTTTATTGCTTTGGCCAGAGCGTCACGGGCTTGATCATACTGCCCTTTTTCTGCATAAAGCACAGCAAGATTGTTGTAAGGTTCAGGTAGATCGGGATAGTCTTTACTTAGAGCCTGAAAAATTGTAATAGCCTTATCACGTTTGCCTTGCTCTGTTAACACCAATCCTTTTAAAAAGCGAGCCTGGGCATCCTTGGGTTTTTTCTCAAGGTACTGATTAAGCTTATCCATAGCAGCATCATACTGCTTTTGGTCAGTCAGCTTATAGATATCATCCATCAGACCGGAGTGGGCTGGCGCAGTAGCACCAAAGAGAGCGAAAAAGCCAACAATAAATATAATGAAAAGCCTCATAAGAGTTGTCTCAATCCCGTTTAGGTAGAAATGTTAAATAGATGTAAGGCCAATTTATGCTGTCTTAATTAGTACAATAACAGTTGGTGACATTTGATTAATAACACTGTCACACCCCATCTTGCCAAAAAGTAACACTTAACTCAAGCATTGTGTTGCTTTTTTAAAGCGAAAATATTTTACAAAACAGTACTCCTTGTAAATTTGTGGCAAAATCATTTTCACAATATTAGCTAATGAACCTTTATTTATCCGGGTGTTGTGGTGTTTAAAAGATGAATAAAACAGATTACAAAATGTAAAAAGATTATTAATGTTAAAGAAGGGTTTCTACCTGGATGAAAAAGATGGGAATAATTAATATAGTCTGGCATTTTTATACACCAGCAAATTGGTAATAAAATCTTGAAACAACTAATTTAATTTGGTGTTTTGGCTGATAAATCTGATTTATCAATGGATTACAATAATTTTGCTGTTTTGGTTGTAAATAATAGATTCATATCTGGTTGCTGTACAATTAAACAGTGGTGTACAATTATTCGTTTAAACATAGATTCGGCAGTTGGCGGTGCGTAAATTGCGTAAGATATTGGTTTATCAGGTGTATCAGGGGAAATCGCGGTCACCTTGTTGGTGATAAGACTTTCCCCTGATATGCTTGGTGAATCAATAGCTTGCGTCAGGTGCGTGGCGACAACTGCCGAATCTAGGTTAAATTGAGCTATATTTATAAATAGATTTTGTTGCCCAATATGGGTGGGGTTAGTGTTGATGAGAGATCATAAAAAAGCGACTGCAAAACTGGAACGACTCGGTTTTCTGGATGCAATTGGCAATCGCCTTTTGGCGTTGATTGGTTCCACTTTTTTGGTTGGCACAGTGGTGATTGCGATATTTTTTGCCCATGATCAGGAGAGAATGATCCTTGAGAATCATGAGCGTTCCCTAACGCTTTTAACCCACACTGTTGGCAGCGGATTGCAAACTATCATGCAGAGTGGGTCAGCAGAGATTGCTGAGAGTTATGTTGAAGATATTAAGCAGATTGAAGATTTAGGCAATATTCGTATTTTACGCTCTGATGGTGTTGAGGCGTTTACCGATAATTTAACAATTAAGCAGGTCAATAATTTAATGGGGGTGGAGCAGTATCCCGAGCGTGATTTGATTACCGGACTGAAATACAGTGTAACGGAGCTATCAACATTAAAAAAAGTGGTTCAGACAGGTTCAAGTCAAAGTGTAATCTCCAATGACAATGGCAATGCCAACATGACGGTGTTCTACCCTATCCCCAATGAGGAGGAGTGCACCATCTGCCATGGGTCGGAACATGATGTACGTGGTGTTTTGGAGATAACCACATCCATGCAGCAAGCCCATGATGAAATCAAAGCGATGCGGATTCGGATTGTCTTGATTCAGCTTACTGTATTGGTGGTAATCCTGACTGTTGTATTTGTGAAGATCAATAAATATGTCGTTGTACCCATTGAGGATCTCAGTTCCTCTATGATCGCCATGACAGAGGGACATATTCGTCAGGAGGCAGATGTTGAAGGGTGTTGTGAATTTAGGATGATGGCAACCTGTTTTAATGATATGAGTGAGGAGTTGGCTAGAACATACTCCGGCCTACAAAATGAACGAGATAAACTTACCACCATTATTTTGGGGGCCAGAGAGGGAATTGTAGTTACCGACCGTAATGAAGAGATTGTCCTGGTAAACCCTGCTGCTGAGAGGTTGTTGGGTAAGAGTGGCCCAGAATTAAAAAAGAATGGTTTTAGGAGTATTATTGATAACCCGGAACATTTCGCAGCTATTTTAGAAGATAACCTTAAAAGTGTGCCAGACATAGTTGTTTATAATAGCCGGATGTTGCAAATTCAGGCGACAACTATCTATTCCAACGAGAAATCCATGGTTGGTTCTGCTGCTTTGATTAGAGATGTCACCCAAGAGAAAAAGCTGGAAAATGAGCTGCGCTATCTATCAACCACAGATGCTTTGACTAAACTTTTCAACCGTCGACAGTTTGATGTTGTTTTGGATGAGGAGTTTAAACGTGCCAAACGTTACGGTTTGGTGTTGGGTCTGCTGCTTTTTGATGTTGACCATTTTAAAAAGTTTAACGACACCTACGGACATGATCAGGGAGACAGGGTTTTACAGGCTATAGGCAAGGTAATGAATAGTCATTTCCGTGATATTGACCACCCATGTCGCTATGGTGGTGAGGAGTTCTGCGCGGTGCTTCCAAGTACTGGCCTTGAAGGTGTAAAAAATGTGGCTGAACGTCTAAGGGAGAAAATTTCTGATATGCGGGTAGATGGTCTGCAAGTTCATATCAGTATTGGGGTTGCCATTTATCCAAACTCTGGAGCCAACAGTCCAGATGAGATGTTGAAATTAGCTGATGAAGCTCTCTATCAAGCCAAAGAGCAGGGGCGTAACAGAGTTTGCATTGCTCCTAACAAAGTTTAATAGAATTTGTTTGAATTTTAATACTTTTAAATAGATATATTTTGTGGAATTGGTATTTTTTAAGTCAGTTGTGATCTTGAATTAGATCAAATGGTGTTATTTTAATGAACAACACAGAAAATTCAGAAGATAATGGCCAGCAACAGCTCATGATTGATGAGATGTATAACAGAGCAGTTGAATGCGCTGATAATGAACGCTACCAAGAGGCTGAGGAGCTTTGTTTAAAGATTGTTCAGCAGCTGCCCAACCATCTAGCTGCCATAGAGATGTTGGGAACAATCGGTCATAAATTAAACCGCCACGAATTTGCCGCCAAATGGTTCCAACGCAGTATAAATATCAACAGCCAAAATGCCGAATCATATTATAAGCTTGGTATATCATTAAATGAGCTGGGGCGTGAAGAAGAGGCTATACATGTATTGCAGATAGCCAGGCAAAAAGCCCCTGATAACGGACATATTGCTGGTTATTTAAATGGAATTTTAAAGCTACCCACAATTTTTGATAAACAGAAAAAATTAAAAGAGGAGAGTGGCGAGTCCCAGGAGGTTGAGAAAAGCGGCAGTGATAATAGCGAAAATGAAGTCTGGTATCGTACCGACCAACACGGAACAATAAGGCTTAATTTTGTCGTCTGGTTTATACTGTTCTACTCCATGCGCAATGTTTTGATTCTGGGGGTTAGTAGTTTTCGCACAAAACTACCCATGCTAAAAGAGTGGGTCTATCTCTACCCGGAGTTTCTCATAATAAGCATTATCCCATTAATTGTTTTTGTCTCGGAACTTAGCCGACTACCACAAGCTAAAACCCTGTATACATCATCATTGGCTCTGATATGGAAATATGGTCGTCTACTGTTGATTTTCAATATCTCTTTGGATATCTCTTTTATTCTGAATATCTATTATCAAAATAATTATGATCTAGATATATTTTTAACTGTATTCTTGTTCATAGATATTCCCATCTTTATCTATCTACTAACATCAAAATATATTAAATCTCTATTTAATAGTTTCCCAGATTTTGTTGAGAAGAGTTGATAAACTTTTTTTGATTGGGAGTGAGGGTAGAAATGGGTAATAAAAAGGTATCCAGCTCTTATCAAAAAGCTCCTGCCAAAATTAATGTTGAAGCTGCATATGCAAAGGCTGTAGAGCATTTTCATGCTGGAGAGTACAGCCAAGCTGACCAACTTGCTTCTGCCATATTGCAGATAGCTCCCAGACATCTTGATGCCATAAATCTTCTTGGGGTTATTGCCCAAAAAATCAACCGTTATGATCTAGCTGTGGAGCAGTTTTTACGAGCAATAAATATTGATGGTAATATTGCTCTTTTATATTTCAATCTTGGTATCTCCCTTTGTCATCTTGGTAATAACAAGGAAGGGATAATAAACCTTGAAAAAGCTATTTCCCTAAACCCAAACTATTTTGAAGCCTATAGCAGCTTGGGTAATGCGTTGACCATTGAGGGAGAGTTATCCAAAGCTGTTACTACTCTGCAAAAAGCCATTGCAATAAACGGAGAATTTTTTGCAGCTCACAGTAACCTGGGTAACGCTCTAAAAGCTCAAGGGCGGTTGCTTGAGGCAAAACAGTGTTACAAAAAAGCCATTGAGCTTGCTCCTGACTATGACGAGGCTTACAACAATTTAGGTGCAGTGTTAGAAGAGCTTGGAGAGTTTGCCAAAGCAGTTGCTAGTTACCAAAAAGCCATTGCAATTAACCCCAACTATGCCAGGGCATACAGTAACCTTGGTAACGCCTTAAAAGAGCAAGGTAAGCTAGATGAAGCCATTGTCAATTTTAACAAGGCCATATCTATAGAGCCACAATATGCCCAAGCATATTTTAACCTTGCCAACACCCAAAAAGAGCAGAACAAACTACAAGAAGCTGTAGCCAATTATCAAAAAGCTCT
This sequence comes from Magnetococcales bacterium, assembly GCA_015232405.1. GTDB lineage: Bacteria > Pseudomonadota > Magnetococcia > Magnetococcales > JADFYX01. Next base: position 10,075 of record JADFZS010000072.1, read on the forward strand.
GTCAATAAAACCAGACTTTGCCGATGCCCATAGTAACATGATTTTCTGTATAGAGCTGTTTAGTGATGGCACAACAGATCTTGCGCAAAGGGAGCGGGAAAAGTGGGCTAAACATTTTGCTGCTCCCCTAAAAGGGTTGTGGCCAACTTATAACAACAATCCAGACCCCAGCAGAAGGTTGAAAATTGGTTATGTGGGAGCTGATTTCAACCAACATTCGGCGGCTTTTATATTTTCTCCCATGTTATTACATTATGATAGGGATGGGTTTTTAGTATACTGCTACGCTGGCAACAAAATAGAGGATCATGTAACCAGACAGTTGCGTAAAAACAGTACTGGTTGGCGATCTACAATAGGAGTGGATGATGCAGCCCTGGCAACCCAGATTCAAAAAGATGGTATTGATATTCTTGTTGATCTTGCTGGTCACACAAAAGGCAACCGTCTTTTAACATTTGCCAGAAAGCCGGCTCCCATTCAGATAACCGCATGGGGTTCTTCCCAAGGAACCTGCATGGAGGCCATGGACTATCTTTTTTCTGACCCCATTGTTATTCCCCAATCTAAGCGTAATAGATACACCGAAGAGGTAGTTGATCTTCCGTGTGAGATTCATCTTGGCTCTGACAGCAACTACCCCCAGGTTGATGAGCCTCCTGTAGGTGAGAGGGGATATATCACATTTGGGGCATTTAACCGTTTGGAGAAGTACAATGAGCAGCTTTTTGGGGCATGGGCCGAAATATTACGTAGAGTTCCCACGGCAAAGCTACTGATAAAAGCCGAAAAATTTGATTCTATCTCTGTTGTCAATGAGGTTAGGGGCCACTTTATCAAACATGGCTTGGATAACAATAGAGTGATACTGAAAGGTAAAACATCCCACTATGACCATCTAAAAGCCCATAATGAAGTTGATATAATGTTGGACCCCTATCCCCATAATGGTGGTATGACTACCTTGGAATCGTTGCGAATGGGGGTTCCTGTTTTAAGCTGTGAACAAAAATCGGTAAGCCCCATGAGTAGCTCTATTTTACATGTTTTAGGGCTGGATGAATGGCGAGCTTACGATGAGATGGATTATGTGGCCAAAGCTGTGGAGTTTGCTAACGATATCCAGACACTTAAAACAGTGCGAGGGGAGCTAAGGGAACGTTTTGATAAGTCAGTTTTGGGCAACTCTTCCCTTTATGTAGCCAAGGTGGAGGCCATATATCGGCAACTGTGGAAAAAATGGTGTACCGCTAATAAAAGAGAACAAAGTTGCTAAGCATGGATAACTCATCTCACCCTATTAGCAGTGATGATACTCAACTATCTGTTGAAGAAGCCTTTAGCCGGGCTGTTGCGAGTTATAATGAAGAAAATTTTGTTGCTGCAGAGCAGCTCAGTTTTGCTGTTGTAAAAGCTGTACCCAACCATGTAGATGCAATTAATTTATTGGGTTTGATTGCTCAGAGAGCCAGCCGTCATGATCTGGCGGTTGAGCATTTTAAAAATGCCGTAAAGATCAATAACCGGGTAGCCACACTGTTTTATAATTTGGCAACATCCCTCTATCCTATGGGGCAGCGTAGCAAGACCATTAAAGCCTTGCAAAATGCCCATGAGTTGGATGGTGACAATCTACAGATAGCAGACTATTTAAACAGGGTTTTAAATGACTCCCCAGATAATTTAAAACGCTATAACCAGCAACAAGATGCGGTTGAGGTATTTAAGCAAGCACGGTTTTTACATGATACGTCACAGTTTGATAATGCAATTAGATGGTATGAAAAATCCCTTGAACTACAGCCCAAATATGCTGACGCATATATAAACATAGCACTTATTCAACAGAGCCGAGGTGATTTGCAAAATGCCGCAATTAATTTTAAAAAGGCAATAGCAATTAAACCCGAAGATCCTTTTACCCACTATAATTTGGGTGTCGTAAGGCAGGCCCAAGATAGCCACAAAAAAGCTGTTAATTGTTTTTTAAAGGCGGTTGCGTTAAATCCGGGTTTTGCCCACGCCCATGGTAATCTTGCTTTTTCCTATCACAAGCTTGGTAGATTTGATGATGGAGTTGCCAGCTGTAATACCGCCATAAACCTCGACCCAGATTATCAGGAGGCACACTACAATCTTGGTGTTTTGCTCCAGGAACAAAAAATATTTTCCAAAGCTATGGCAAGTTTTAAAAGGGCTGTAGAGCTAAATGAGGGTATGTATAGTGCCCATTACAATATGGGGGTGATTTTTCAAGCTCAAGGCAATTTTACCGCAGCAATTGCCAGCTATAACAACACAATTTCACTCTGCCCCGATTATGCCCAAGCCTATTATAATATAGGTGTTGTTTTGCAAGAACAGGGCAAATCTGCCCAAGGGATATTACAATATCAAAAAGCCATTGCCATCAACCCTGACTATGCCCAGGCCCACAATAATCTAGGGGGGATATTGCATAAAGAGGGTCAGCACCAAAAGGGGCTGACACACATCAAAAAGGCAATATCCATAAAACCTGACTATGCTGAGGCATATTATAATCTTGCTATTGTATTACAAGAAGAGGGTGACTTTAACTCTGCAATCCAGAGTTTGAAAAAAGCTGTTGAGATAAATGCAGATTTTGCAAAGGCCCATAGTAGCTTGATTTTCTGTCTTGATCACAACTCCCATTTGTCCACAGTTATATCCCAATTAGAGCGAGAAAAATGGGCCAAACAACATGCCAAACCATTGAAAGCCTTATGGAGTCCACATAGCAACTCTCCAGAGCCTGACAGGGCTATCCGCATTGGTTATGTTGGCGCCGATTTTGTCGATCACTCTGCAGCATATATATTTGGCCCAATGTTGCTGTATCATAACCCAAAAAAATTTCAGATATTCTGTTATTCTGGCAGTGAGATAGAGGATGACTTCACCGCTAGATTTAAACAATCTACTTTTTGTTGGCGTTCTACAGTTGGTATTGATGATGCTGTGTTGGCTCAACAGATCATCCAAGACAGAATAGATATTTTGGTGGATCTTGCAGGTCATACCCATGGCAATCGTCTATTAACCTTTGCCCGAAAACCGGCCCCCATTCAGATTACCGCTTGGGGTTATGGGCTTGGAACCTGTATGGATGCTATGGATTATCTATTTGCAGATGCCATAGTCATACCCGAACAAGAGCGAGGCAAATATAGTGAGGAGATAATTGACCTACCTTGTGAAATACACCTAAATTCTCCTGAGGATTTTCCCCAAATAAAAGATCCACCAGTCATAAAAACTGGACATATCACCTTTGGTGGTTTTAACCGTATTGAAAAATATAACAGGGAGATATACTCATTATGGGCGAAGATTCTACATCGCATTCCCAATGCTAAATTGCTGATAAAAGCAGCTAAATTGGACTCAGCAAGTAGAGTTGATGAGATTCAGGAGATTTTTATAGGCGAAGGCATATCAACTGACCGTCTTATTTTGATTGGTAAAACAGGAAAACAAGAACATTTGGAAAGCCATAATCTGGTGGACATAATGTTGGACCCCCATCCCCATAATGGAGGCATGACTACTCTGGAATCCTTAAGGATGGGTGTGCCTGTTTTAAGTTGTGAAACCAAGGCCAACTGGCCCATTAGTGCATCTATTCTTCATATTTTGGGTCTTGATGATTGGCGGGTAAAGGATGAACATGAGTATGTGGACAAAGCTGTTGAGTTTGCCGGAAATGTAAAATTGTTAAAAAGTTTACGCAAGAATTTAAGAGACCGTTTTGATAAATCAGTTTTGGGTAATTCTCAGCTTTATGTAAATAGGGTTGAGGCCATCTATGGCGAGCTTTGGCAAAAATGGTGTGAAGAGCAAAAAAAATTAAGGTAAAAAAATGAACAAAACACTCCCCAGTGACACTCAACAATCAAAGCTCACCATCAATGAGGCTATTAACCTGGCAGTTGAATATTTTAATGGGGGCAACTTTAATGAGTGTGAAAAGCTCTGTGGTGCTATTTTACACGAGGCTCCCAACCATGTTGATGCCATAAACCTATTGGGAGTTATTGCCCAGAGGGTGAACCGTCATGATCTGGCATTAGAGCAGTTTTCTCGGGCAATCAAGATAGATAACTCAAACGCTCTTTTATATTTAAATTTAGGGATATCTCAAAATTCTTTGGGGCAACATAATGAGGCCATTGAAAGTTACCAAAAGGCAATCTCTTTAAAGGCTGATGATGCTCAGTTCCACTATAATATGGGGTTGGCCCTATTAAAAGTAGGAGATCTTGCAAAGGGAGCTTTGAGTTTTACCAAAGCATTGTCAATAAATCCTGACTATGTTGAGTCTCTGTGCGACCTTGGTTATACCCAGCATCTTCTTGGAGATTCAGACGAGGGTATGGCAAACCTGCAAAGGGCGATAACCTTACAACCAAACTTCATTAACGCCCATTATAACTTAGGCGTTGTGCTACAAGACCAAGGCGAGTTTGACAAAGCTGTTGAACGTTACAAAAAATCAATAACAATTGTACCCGATTTTTTTAACCCTCACTACAATATTGGGGTTATTAAGCAAGCCCAGGGCAAGATTGATGAAGCCATCATATATTTTAAAAATTCCATCAACATTCAACCGGACTATCCCCAGGCCCATTATAATCTAGGTGTTGTTTTACAAGAAAAACGGCTGATAGATGATGCAATTCAGAGCTACAAAAAGGCAATTTCCATAAAACCAGACTATGCCCAGGCCCATAGCAATCTGGGAACTGCTCTGCAAGAAATTGGCTGCTATGAAGAGGGGGTTGAGAGTTTTAAAATTGCAATAGCAATTCAGCCAGATTTAGTAGAGGCTCACTACAATTTTGCTTATACCATGCAAGAACATGGAAAGTTTGACGATGCAATAGCTAGTTACAAAAGGGCGTTAACAATAGAGCCAGATTATGTAGCGGCTCATAATAATTTAATTTGTTGTATAGACTTTGTAGCAGATGTAACAGTTGACGATTTTAAAGTAGAGAGGGAAAACTGGGCCAGACAACACGCTGATAAGTTACGTACATATTGGTCCCCATTTAAAAATAGTCCAGAGCCTGGTCGTAAACTGCGGTTGGGGTATGTTGGAGCTGATTTTTTGCACCACTCAGCTGCTCGTATATTTGGCCCTATGTTGATGAATTATGATTCTGACAATTTTCAAGTATTTTGTTATGCTGGCAATGCAAAAGAGGATGAATTAACTGCAAAATTCAAGGCTAGTGCAACTGGATGGCTGTCCACTCATAGAATAGGAGATGCCAGACTTGCTGAAATAATTAAAGATGATGGCATAGATATTCTTGTAGATCTTGCCGGACATACCAAAGGTAACAGGCTATTAACATTTGCTCGTAAACCAGCCCCTGTACAGATTTCAGCCTGGGGATATCCTCTTGGTACAGGTATGTCAGCGATGGATTATCTTTTTGGCGACTCTTTTTTTATCCCTTTAGCTGATCGCCATATGTATAAAGAGAAGGTTATCGATATTCCCTGTGCCATTCATCTTCACCAAGGAAGTTTGTTTCCACCTGTTACTGAACTACCAGCTAGTGAATCTGGTTATATTACTTTTGGAGCTTTTAACCGTATTGAGAAATATAACAAAGAGGTATACACAGTTTGGGCTGAAATATTAAATAGAATACCCAACGCAAAACTGTTAATAAAAACAGCAAAACTGGATAACAAAAAACGTGTTGTAGAGATAGAAGAATTTTTTCACAATAAGGGGGTAGCAAAAAACCGTCTTATACTATTGGGCAGAACTTCACATCATGAGCATTTAAACGCCCATAAACGCATAGATATCATGTTGGACCCTTTTCCTCACAATAGCGGTATGACATCTTTGGAATCACTCCGCATGGGTGTTCCTGTATTGACTTGTGAAAAAAAAATTCGTTGCCCGGCCAGTTCCGCTCTGTTGCATATAATGGGTTTAGATGAGTGGAATACTCAAAGTATCAATGAGTATGTTGCTAAAGCTGTTAAATTTGCTGGTGATATCGATTATTTGAAAACTCTGCGAGGGCAGTTGCGTAGCCGCTTTGATAATTCAGTTTTGGGTGATTCCCAGCTATATGTCAAAAAGGTAGAAACTATCTATAGGCAGCTTTGGGTAGAGTGGTGTGAGAGCGTAAATGAATAGAGCTGAGAGGGGGCGACAAGACAAGCTTGTTAATAAAGATAGCCAAAAAAAGCCTGTAGCTAGTATTAGCAGCAAAGAGGCTCATAGCTATTTACAAAATGGTGTGACATATCATCAACATGGCAATTTTGTAAAAGCTATTGCGTTTTATAAAAAATGCCTTGGTATTCAACCCGATAACATAGCAGCTATGTGTAATCTTGGTGGGGCGTTACAGATAACAGGTGCCCTAGATGATGCAGCTGCTGTTTTGCAAAAAGCCATATCGATAAAACCAGACTATGCTGGTGCTTATAATAATTTAGGTCAGGTAAAGCAGGATCAAGGTTTGTTAGATGAGGCTAAAATATGTTTTCAAAAGGCCATATCATTCAACCCTTCATTTGTTCAAGCCTATAATAATCTCGGTAATATGCAACAGATGGATGCCAACCTTGATAGGGCGGTTGCATGTTATCAAAAAGCGATATCTCTACAGCCAAATTTTGCCCAGGCATATAACAATCTTGGCAATGTTTTAAGAGAGCAGGGCCACCTTGATTTGGCAGTTGAAAATCTGCAAAAAGCCATATCATTGCAGCCTGGATATGCTGAAGCCTACAGTAACCTGGCTTATGCCAAACAGGAGCAAGGCAAGTTGGATGAGGCCATAGCCAATAATCAAAAAGCCATATCTCTTGACCCTGACTTTGCCGAAGCATACAGCAACCTAGGAGCGGCCTTAAAAGACAAGGGTAGGTTGGAGGAGGGGATACAAAACTTTAGAAAAGCCATTTCGCTAAAAGCCGATTTAATCGATGCCCACAACAATTTGATTTTTTGTATAGATGCAATATCCCAAGCTACATCAGATATGTTTTGTTTGGAGAGACAAAACTGGGCAAAAATCCATGCCGAACCTTTAAAAGCGTTGTGGCAGCCCCACAGTAATAAACCGGAACCTCATCGTAAATTACGTATCGGCTATGTGGGAGCCGACTTCAGACAACACTCTGCTGCTAATATATTTGGCCCTATGTTGATAAACCACAATAGGGATAAATTCAGTATATTTTGTTACGCTGGTAACAGTGAAGAGGATGAACTGACCGCAAAATTTAAAAGTGTAGCAACAAAATGGGTAAACACAAGCCGGATGACGGATGAGGAGTTGGCAGCAATAATTCGTAAGGATGAAATTGATATTCTGGTGGATTTAGCCGGACACACCAAAGGGAGTCGTCTTTTGACTTATGCCCGCAAACCGGCCCCAATACAGGTTACTGCATGGGGTTATCCCCATGGTACGGGTATGGAGGCTATGGATTATCTCTTTGCCGATCCCATATTCATCCCAGTTTCCCAGCGCAAAAAATATTCTGAAAACATTATTGACCTTCCGAGTGTCATCCATTTAAACAGTGATATTGTATTTCCTGAACCTAAACCTCCTCCTGCTTGCCAAGTGGGATATATCACCTTTGGAGCTTTTAACCGAATTGTTAAATATAATGAAGCTGTTTATGCTCTTTGGTCTGAGATTTTACAACGAATACCCTCGGCAAAGCTGTTGATAAAAACAGCTACCCTGGATTTAGAAAAACGTCGACAGGAGGTTGTTTCCAACTTTAAAATACATGGTATTCTACCCGAGCGACTTATCCTGCTGGGTAAAACATCAAAACAGGAGCACTTAGCAGCTCATCATCTGGTGGATATCATGCTGGACCCCTTTCCCCATAATGGTGGTATGACAACTTTGGAGTCTTTACGAATGGGGGTTCCGGTATTGACATGTGAAAATATGAGCCGCTGTCCCACCAGTGCATCCATTCTTAATCAGTTGGGTCTTGATGAGTGGCGGGCTATAAATGGTGCAGACTATCTGAAAAAAGCCATTGGCTTTGCTGATGATATTCAAGTTTTGCAACATTTAAGAGAGGAGCTACCAAAAAGATTTGTAACTTCGGTTTTAGGGGACTCCCAGCTTTATGTTAACAAGGTAGAGGCCATCTATCGGCTTGTCTGGCAAAAATGGTGTGTGCAAAAACATGATAATGTTGAGGTTATGCCCTGAAATACCACTGGTAACGGTAGAGAGTTAATGGAAAAAACAACACAGCTAACAGCTCAAGAGGCGTTTAAACTGGCGGTTGATCACTTCAATGATCAAAGATTTGCTGAGGCTGACAAGCTGTGTTGTGCCATTATTTTGAGCATACCCAACCATGTCGATGCCATTAACCTGTTGGGAATTATCGCCCAAAAACATAACCAACATCAACTAGCTGCAGAGCGGTTTAGCCAAGCAATAAACCTAAATAACAGTGTCGCACTGTTCTATTACAATTTAGCAACCGCACTTTATCCTCTGGGAAAACGGCAAGAGGCAATTGAGGCCTTACATGCAGCTATTAAAATAGATGGTGGTGATAAAAAAATTCATGATTATCTAAAAACCATTTTGGATGATGTAAATGGTAATTTAGCAAGCGATGTTAATGGAGAAAAGGCCAAAGATCTTTTTGATAAAGGGGTAGCCTTACAACAGAATGGTAGGTTGCAAGAGGCTGTAAAAGCGTATCAAGATTGTCTTTTATTACATCCAGACCATATAGGTGTTCTATCCAATATGGCTGTTGCTCTACAAAAACAGGGTAAACTTGATGAGGCATTAACAGTTTGCCAAAAGGCAATATCTTTGCGGCCTGACTTTGCCAGTGCTCATTTTAATCTAGCGGTTATTTTACAAGAACAGGGAAAATTACAAGAGGCTAAATCAAGTTTAAAAACAGTTATTTCAATTGAACCTGACAACTCCCGTGGATATTACAATCTCGGTGTTGTATATGGCGATCTAAAAGATATTGATCAGGCCATTGCCTATTATAAAAAAACCATTGAGTTACAACCAGGTTTTGCTTCAGCCCACTTTAATATCGGGGTGTTATTTCAGCAAAAGGGGCGTTGGCAAGAGGCAATTAACAGTTATCGCAAGGCCATTGCAATTGATCCCGATAGAGCTGAAATCCATTATAATCTAGGCATTGCCTTACAGGCTCATGGCAAACCTGCAAAGGCCGTTGAAAGTTATCAAACAGCAATTGCCATAAAGCCTGACTATCCAGAGGCCTATAGCAATCTTGGTCATGCCAAACAGGAGTTGGGCAGTTTAGATGCGGCAGTCAAAGATCTAAAAAAAGCCATTAGTTTAAACCCAGACTATCTGGAGGCCCATTATAATCTTGGGGTTACCTATCAAGAGCAGGAAAAGTTTTCCCAAGCTATAGCCAGCTTTAACAAAACATTGGCAATAAAGCCAGACTATGTCGATGCTCACTATAATATCGGTTGTGTGCTCCAGGAGGAGGGAAAATATTCCCAAGCAGCTGTCAGCTACCAGTCTGCCATTGATCTAAAGCCAGACTATGTAACAGCCAATGATAAGTTGATTTTTTGCACAGATCTTTATACCGATGCCAAGACCGATATTTTTAAAACAGAGCGGGAAAAATGGAACATACGCCATGCCCAGCCACTACAATCTTTATGGTCACCTTGTACAAACAGTCCAGATCCCTCACGGCAACTGCGGGTGGGCTATGTAGGAGCCGATTTTCTCCACCATTCAGCAGCCCATATTTTTGGCCCTATGTTGCTTAACCACAACCCCGATAATTTTAAAGTTTTCTGTTATGCAGGAAATGATGAAGAGGATGAACTAACCGCGCAATTTAAAGAAAAAGCCACCGGATGGTTTCGTACAGCAAATGTTGATGATGATCAACTAGCAGCAAAAATTAGAGAAGATGAAATAGATATTCTTGTTGATTTAGCAGGACATACCAAAGGCAACCGCTTGTTGGTTTTTGCCCGTAAACCTGCTCCCATCCAGATAACAGCCTGGGGATATCCCCATGGAACAAATATGGCTGCAATGGATTATCTTTTTGCCGACAGGTTTTTTATCCCACAAAATGAGCGACATAAATATAGCGAGGAGATAATAGATCTGCCCTGTGTCATTCACCTAAAGCCCGATGCTGGCTTTATCCCTGTGGTTGATCCACCAGCCATACAAAATGGTTATGTTACTTTTGGTGCTTTTAACCGCTTGGAGAAAAATAATGAAGAGGTCTATGAGCTGTGGGCAGAGATATTGAACAAACTGCCCACAGCTAAACTGTTGATAAAAACAGTTAAATTGGACTCAAAAGAACGTGTAACAGAGATAATTGCTTTTTTTCAAACCAAGGGGGTTGGCAAAGATCGTCTGCAATTAATGGGTAGAACCAGCCGAGAGGACCACATCAAAGCCCATCAACTAATTGATATAATGCTGGACCCTTTTCCCAATAATAGTGGCATGACCTCTCTGGAGTCTCTGCGAATGGGAGTACCGGTTTTGAGTTGTGAAAATTTAATCCGCTGTCCAGCCAGCTCTTCAATGCTACATATTTTGGGGCTGGACCAATGGCGGACAAAAGATAAACAGGAGTATGTGGCAAAAGCAGTTAAATTTGCTAGTGATATTGTTATGTTAAAACAGTTACGTTGGCAGTTGCCAGACCGTTTTGAAAAATCATATTTGGGTGATTCCCAGCTCTATGTAAAAAAAGTTGAAGCAATCTATAGGCAGTTATGGCAGAAGTGGTGTGAGTAGGTTGGCTGTTTAGTCTTTTCATTATCCTCTAGGTTCAACCAAAACAATGATACTACCCTCTCCCCTAATTTTTAAAAGTTGCAATTCAAGATTGATACTAAAATTATTGCAAAAATATGAACTGTCTGGCATTGTGTAGGTCTAATTAAGTATATGAAAACAATGTAAAATATTTGTTAAGGACATGTAAAATCCATGTAAATATAGGGGGCAGAAATGGGCGTGTTAAGTAGTCAGAGGGGAAACAGAGCAAAACGTGTAAAAGCTCACTATCCAGTGCAACTTGACATAGGTGATACGGCAAAATTTATTGGCAAAATCACTGACATGAGTGAAGTTGGCCTGTATATGAGCATCAAACATACATTTTCCCAAGATAGTGTTGGAGAGATGGGGCGGCTATTTTTGCTTCCCAAAGTAGCGGGATACTGCAAAATAGTTCGCATTGTGAGGGTTGAAAATGGTGGTCTTGGGTTGCAATCAGTATAGTTTTTTACAAAAAAGCTGCTGTAAACTTAAGCTTTATACCTCTTTAAAAATAAATATCTACCAAACTAAATTAACTTTCCAATATCCCAAATCAAAATTGAAACGGTTGGGTTTTGTTCCTTTATAAACTTAAAACTATTGATGCAAATGATATTTAATGCAGGAGATATTTTAATGTTTGGATCAGGTTGAAAAAAATGTCGGTTGTGATTGTATCGATTCAGGGGATTTTGTACACTTGGTGTTAATGGGAGTTAAGATATGAACAACCAAGTAGAGTTAGATGAGAAACTTCTGGATAGATTAGCAGTTAAACTTGCTGATAAACTTGATGATGATATCCGTTATACAAAAAAACATCGAGAGGTGAATAGCAGCCATTTTTCCGTTGTTTTCAAAGTAATCTCTTTTTTACTCATCTTCACTTTTCCTTGGGTTGGCTTGCCTCTCTTTGTTTATGCCATTGCCAGTGATAGCTCTTGGTATTGTGGTAATTGTCATGCTGATACATCACGTTTTAGCAAATTTTGTAAAAACTGCTTTTGTGAATATACCTAAAACCTCCATTTTGATCTTCTCCCAAGTTCAGATCCTTTTTTACATAGCATTGTATTTAAATTTGGTAAAGTTTCTAACAAAGTATTGCCCAGCTGCTAGGAACTTCATAGTTATGGTTGGTCTCCAAGTTTTGTAGATAGTGGTAATGCAAAAATAGTAGGGGGGTATCCATGAAAACTGTCTTGGCAGCGGTTGATTTTTCTGATATGACCCAAAAAATTGTTAATCAAGCAGCTCGCTTGGCAAACAATTTTTCTTGCTCAGTACATATAGTACATGTTGCTGCCCCAAACCCAGATAAAGTTGGTTATGACGTTAGCCAACAATATGTGCGAGATTATCGGGCAAAAGAGTATCGACGGGAACATCAAGAGCTACATCAACATGCCGAGCGGATAAAGGAGATGGGTATAGAGGTTATACCTCTGCTTATTCAAGGCCCAGTGGTGGAGGTTATATTGAAAGAGGCGGATAAAATCCAGGCTGGTGTAATAGTTTTGGGGTCCCATGGTCATGGAATGCTACATAAAATGCTGGCTGGCAGTGTCTGCGAAGGGGTTTTAAAATGCACAACAATTCCCCTGTTTATCATCCCGCCAAAAAAGCGTTGAGGATAATCAACAAATGCCAAAAATTAGAATAAACCCCAGTTTCAAGGCAAAAACCAAAGATAAAATATTAGGTGATCCCACCCTGTTTATATTTGCTGTGGTTTTTGTAGCATGAATGATAAAGCTGAAATTTTTTAATTGATTCAACCGTAGCAATCTTGAAAATGATTTCAAATTCTCATCTTTTTTTTGATGATAGATTAACTAAAAAATTGATTGTAGTTCCCGACTCATCACTGCTTTCAATGGACAATTTTCCCGACATCAAATTCACCAGTTTATTACATATTGTCAATCCTAAACCCAATCCTTCATTTTTTCTTACATTTGGTGATTCTGCTTGGGTAAATTGGTCAAAAATAATATCTAGCATATCTTTTGGTATGCCACAGCCAGTATCTTGCAGTTTGAACTTTACACACATCTTTTCTTGGGCCGAAATTTCTTTGAAGATTACAGTAAGAGTAACGCCACCTTTGTTGGTAAATTTAATACCATTGCTAAGTAGGTGTCGCAATACCTGGCTAAGGCGGCGATAATCACCAAATAAAGCGTGAGTCTTAGGCTCTTCCAGCTCAACCCGAATCGTCAGCCCTTTTTTTTTCTGCCTCTTTTTTCAAGCCTGAAACAGTCTCATCAACAAGTTTTTTGATGGATATTTGTCTTTTAGAGAGGGTAAATTTTAAAGGGTTTAACTGAACAAAGTCTATTATGTCATTGATATTTAAAAGAAGGTTGCTGCCAGAATTTTTAATTATTTCTACCTGTTGCCTATTACGAGGCGTTAGGTTTTTATCATGTAAGAGAATATCTGAAAAACCTAAAATATGATTTAAAGGTGTACGCATTTCATGGCTGATAACAGATAGGAAATCTGCTTTGGCACTGTTGGCGGAAGCAAGCTGTAAGTTTGTCTGTTCAGTGTCTTTGATGGCAATCTCTAACGCTTGATTGCTCATCTCCAATTTTCCCATGGCTTCATTGAGATCTTTGGTGCGTTCTTGTACCTGGCTTTCCAGATCCCGTCTTTGGTCAGCCAATGCTAAATGGGTTTTGACTCTGGATAGAACAATAGGGGAGCTTATGGGTTTCGTGATAAAATCTGCAGCACCCAACATGAACCCTTTGACCTCATCATTAACTTGATCCAAGGCAGTTACAAAGATTATGGGAATTTCTGCAGTAAAGGGGTCGGCTTTGAGGTGACGACAAACTTCATAGCCATCCATCTCAGGCATCATAATATCAAGAATAATAAGGTCAGGTCTTGGCTCCATATTAGCCAACTTAATGGCAATTTTACCATTTAATGCAGGGCGTAATAGATACTCACCCTGTAATACTCCCTTTAGAACATCCAAGTTAACTGGAGAATCATCCACTATCAGGATGGTCGCTTTGCTGACTTCACTACCCATTATTATTTCCAAACTAAGGATTTCAGTACGAAATAAACATATTTCAAGATCAATAATATGCCAAACAAGAATAATACATGATTTGTCATGTTCACACAGCAGAATTTATGAATTTGATATTGAGATTGAAGCGCGATTGTCGAAGTATAAATTTTGAAATATTGATCTATGTGAAATATTTAATTAATTGAAGAGGTCGTTCAGAGTCTAGGTCGAGGCTGGGAAAATAGTAAAAATGTACGACTATTGTAAAATAGAGAAAAAATGGGGCGAACGACGGGGTTTGAACCCGCGACCACCGGAATCACAATCCATGGAACAGACCTCCCCGCAGTATCTCTATTTCTGATATTAAGTAAGAATATTCCTGGACTAAATGAGAACAAAACAAAATTTACAGAATTTATGGTTTGTCAGAAATTTAGTCTAAAACCTATATTCGACCAATATAATTGAAATATCGTCCGTGTGACCGGAGACTGACCGGAGGCTGTGACCAGATAAACTGAAAAATATTTTCGATTATTGAGGCGTTTTATGTCGTATAAACCGCTTTATGACAAGTTCCTATTTGTTAATCTATACCTAGATAAAAACTTTGAAAATTTTAGTATCTCTTTAGTCCTCAATTTACCTTTATCTGGATGGAGTGAGGCTTAGCTTTTTCCAGCTTTGGCAGAATTACTTCAAGTAATCCATCGGTATAGGAGGCAGGAATATTCCTAGCATCTGTTGTGTTTGGTAGTGAGAGTGAACGGCTAGATTTACCAAAGGCACGTTCTATCCTGTTATAGTTTTCCTTGTTCTTCTCATCATCAAACTTGTGTTCTCCAGAGATGGTTAACTGACAGTAATCAACATTCACTTTGATGTTTTTCTGTCCCATACACGGAACATTGGCATAAATGACAATCTGATTTTCATCCTCGTGGATATCAACCTGCATGTGCCAGTTTAAACTATCCATATCCCGACCGAAGAGTCTGAAACATGTTTTCGTGGCCACCTTGAGCAAGAAACAGGTACTTTTTTTGCTCGTAAGAGGAAAAAGAAAATAAAGATCAGAATGAAAATTTTTATACTCTACAAGCGTTGTTTAGGTTGAATGATATATTGGAATGCATATCTATTAGACTAGTATGCTACTCACTAACACGGGATTATTTGTTGGTTTGAGAATGGAGGTGATTTATGTCGTTGTATAAAAGCTCCCCAGGATTTCTGGATATTCCTTCTTCTGTTATTATTTACCATTTATTTCCGTCCAGTTAGAGCAGGATTACGCCAGACTCAAGTTAATTATCGTGAAGTGATTTTGGGTAATGTCATACTCACCATTGATGGTTCACAGGTAAATCGAATTGAAGCATTGAAAAAAAGGTAGCCGATAAAGTTGTTGGAGATCTCATCAAATTGAAAATTTGTAGAGAGGAGATAGAGTCTCCACTATTTAGGGAGGAAAATAAAAAAACAAACTTTTGTAGTTAATAACACATTATCACAAATGATGTACGAAGCAATAAATATATAATGAGGTATGGAACCATGGCTTTGATTTGTTTAATAAAACATCGCTGGGAATATACCCACCCAAGGTATTACGATAATTGTGGTCGTATTAAGGAGGAAAAAAAATGTAGAAAAAGAGTTTGTCGTTGGTGCAAAAAAACTCAATACAAAATGATTGGAGGAGATTTGCCGTGGCATCCATCCTAGGCATGAATTCTGAAATCCTGGCAATGGCAGCCTGGTCTTCATAGTCTCCAGCGTTTTGGTTGTCCTGCTTGAAAACGTCTTCTAATAACTATGAAATAGAAATGGTAAGTGCTGATTTTGAACTCAGTAGAGAATGGTATATTAATGAAAGTTAGAACAATTCTGAAACACTACCCAACTATTGTATGCTTTTAGCGTAGGACCAGGGCGCGCCCTGGAAGGTATGTGATCTAACTTTGGTGTATACTCCATCTGTACAAGCAAGCGGATGGACCGTCTTTCCACTGGAGCATTATTGCCCGTCTTTTAGCGTGGTCTGGGTGGCTTGAGAAAAGTACAGTGATGGCAGATCCTTTGTGATTTGACCTCGATTTGGAAGATTGGAGTATAATCAGTCGCCTGCGTTTGCTTGTGCATCTATCGGTTATCCACCAAGTGGAGGAAGATATGGCACGCAAGAAAAGGTCTCGTAGA
>JADFZS010000073.1 GCA_015232405.1 Magnetococcales bacterium
ATCCAGGCCAAAGCATTGGCACAGTGCTTCTGAGATTGCTAAAAATGTCGACCTTCCTGCTCCTACTGTTATTAAAGTATTGAAAATATTAACCAAAGGCAAACTGCTTGAGTCTCGCCGTGGAGCTACTGGAGGTTATCGACTTATTGATGAACCCAGCACTATCACGTTAGAAAATATAATCACCGCCTTGGAAGGGCCACTGGCTTTGGTTGCTTGTGTTAAAGATCATACAGAGTGCACTTTGACCACCACCTGTCAATTAAGTGATCTATGGCAAAAGGTAAATCAGTCTATCCGCTGGACCCTGTCGGGCATAACCCTGGAAGAGATGGTCAACCAACCATCCCAACTATCCCAACCACCCCCCAATATAGAGGAGCCAGTTACATAATGAATTGTTTGGCTAAAAGGCAGAGTTTGCAAAATCTATTATTCGGCACATATTTACAAAATTGTGGCGATAATAGATATTTCTGTAGCTCTACCCATAGGCCAACCAAGTTATTATGGAGCTGGCTTTATGGGAGATAATCATGAAAAAAACCACCCTCATAGAGGAGCTAGGGGTTGCCGATTATCCCCAGGGATTTGTCACCGATATTGCAGCTGACACCATACCACCCGGCCTGGATGAAAATATTATAAGAACCATATCCAGCAAAAAAAATGAGCCGGATTTTCTCCTTTCCTGGCGGTTGGCAGCCTTTAGACATTGGCAAACTTTACAGGAGCCAAGCTGGTCTAGCGTTCGCTACCCAGCCATAGATTACCAATCTCTTGTTTACTATTCCGCACCAAAGTCCAACAAAAAAGGTCCAGCCTCTTTGGATGAGGTGGACCCGGAGCTTCTACGCGCCTATGAAAAACTAGGAGTACCATTAGAAGAGCAAAAGTTACTTTCAGGTGTCGCTGTTGATGCAGTATTTGACAGTGTATCGGTGGCCACCACAATGCGGGACCAACTAGCCCAACACGGGGTGATATTCTGCCCATTTTCTGAAGCGGTGGCAAAATATCCTGAACTGGTAGAAAAATATCTGGGCAGTGTTGTCCCCTACCGTGATAACTATTTTGCCGCTTTGAATGCCTCTGTTTTCAGTGATGGTTCATTCTGCTATGTACCCAAAGGTGTGCACTGTCCAATGGAGTTATCCACCTATTTCCGTATTAACGCTGCCAACACCGGGCAGTTTGAGAGAACCTTGATAATTGCCGAGGCAGGTAGTTCCGTTAGCTACCTTGAGGGGTGTTCTGCACCCAGAAGAGATGAAAACCAACTCCACGCAGCTGTGGTTGAGTTGGTGGCTATGGAAGATGCCCAGATAAAATATTCTACGGTGCAAAATTGGTATCCTGGGGATAGCCAAGGTAAGGGGGGGATCTATAATTTTGTCACCAAACGGGGGGAGTGTCGGGGAGCGCGTTCTAAAATTTCCTGGACCCAGGTGGAGACCGGCTCTGCCATTACCTGGAAATATCCCAGTGTCATACTACGGGGTGACAACTCCACAGGTAGCTTTCACTCAGTTGCTGTTACCCGTAATTTCCAACAGGCCGATACCGGGACCAAGATGATACACCTTGGACGCAATACCAGCAGCACCATACTGTCCAAGGGAATTTCAGCAGGACATGGTCACAACGCCTATAGAGGTTTGGTGAGGGTCGCTGGCAAAGCCGACGGAGCACGCAACCACACCCAGTGCGACTCCCTATTGATCGGCAGCCAATGCCGCGCCCACACCTACCCCTATATAGAGGTAAAAAATCCCACAGCCCAGGTGGAACATGAGGCTACCACCTCAAAAATAAGTGAAGATCAGCTCTTCTATTGTCGACAGAGAGGGCTGGACCCGGAAGATGCTATATCTATGATTGTAAACGGTTTTTGCCAGGATGTTTTTCAGGAGCTACCAATGGAGTTTGCTGTTGAGGCCCATAAACTACTCTCTTTAAGCCTTGAGGGTAGTGTGGGTTAATTGTAACCAGAAACGTTTTATACATTTGTTTTTATGTCCGTTTCTGGTTTTAAAGGAGACGAGAGAAAATGCTAAATATTAACAATTTACATGCTCAGGTTGATGACAAAGATATTTTAAAAGGCATCAACCTAAACATAGCACCAGGAGAGGTTCATGTGGTTATGGGGCCCAATGGCTCTGGAAAAAGCACCTTGGCTAATCTGTTGGCAGGGCGTGACGGTTACACCGTCAGCCAGGGGGAGGTAATTTATAAAGGTAAAGATCTCCTTACAATACCTACAGAGGAACGGGCGTGGGCAGGTATATTTCTGGCGTTTCAGTATCCGGTTGAAATTCCCGGAGTCAGCAATCTACAACTGCTAAAAGCGGCCTTAAATGCCAAGAGAAGAAATAACAACTTGAAAGAGTTGGACGCTTTTGAGTTTTTGGAGATGGTCCGTAGTAAAATTGACAGTGTGGGTATGAGTGAGGAGTTGCTGCAACGTGCGGTTAATGTCGGATTTTCGGGTGGCGAGAAAAAACGCAACGAAATTCTACAAATGACCATTCTTGAGCCGGACCTTGTTATTCTTGACGAGACCGATTCTGGCCTTGATATTGATGCCCTGCGCATTGTAGGCAGAAGCATTGAAGCCATGCGAGATTCCCAGCGGGCATTTCTTATTGTCACCCACTATCAACGTATGCTCGATAGCATTAAACCCGATTATATCCATGTGCTTTCCGATGGCTATATTGTAAAGACTGGCGGTTCCGAACTGGCATTAGAGCTTGAAGAGCGGGGTTATAGCTGGCTTGGGAAAGGAGAGGCGGCATGATCCTCGATGCTAAAACCTCCGACTTAAATCAGATCCACTCTCCGGGATCACCCATAAAGGCTAAAAACAGCTCTGTTAGCAACAAGATAGCTGCTCCCAAAAAACCGTTAGCTGAAAAATCAGAGCTAACAAAAAATAGTATCAACAACACTAGCCAAAGCTGGTTTCATCGCAACCTTGGGACAAAAAGAGAGTTGCCATTTCGACTACCTGGTCAAAATCTTGAGTGGTTACAGTCATGTCGTAAGGTGGCAAGGGAACATTTTATAAAGTATGGTTTTCCGCAAAAAGGGGAAGAGTCTTGGAAATACACCCGAACCAACTTGATAACCAAGGGTGAATACTCATTTCCAGAGCCGTTATCCATTAAACTGGATGTTGAAGAGATTGCACATTTAATTCAGGTTGATAAGTCAGAGTTTAGAATGGTCTTTGTCAACGGCTATTTCACCCCCCACCTTTCAAGTTTAATGAAAGTTCCCAGGGAGTTGACCATAAAAAGTTTGGCAGAAATTCTTGATAACAGACCAGAACTGGCAGAACCATATCTTGCCCGTATAGTAAAAACAGATCGCCAGGGTTTTTGTGCTATTAACACCACCGCCATGAACGATGGGGCGTTTATCCACATTCCTGCCAACACAAAACTGACCCATCCTATTCATCTGTTATATCTTAATTACAGCCAAAACAAACCGATAATATGTCAACCTCGCAACCTTTTTGTATTCGATCATAACTCAGAGGCCATGGTGGTGGAGAACCATGTCAGCCTTTCAGAGAATTCACATTTTTGCAACTCCGTAACTGAAATTGATTTAGGAGATGGTGCTAAACTCAACCATCAATGGGTGCAGAACGAAAATCCCCTTGCACTGCATATCTCCACATTAACCGCAAAACAGGGGGCAGACAGCCAATTTACCTCCAATAACTTTGCTTTAGGTGCTGCACTATGTCGCTCTGATGTTGACTCCAAACTGGAGGGTGAAGGGGCTAAGTGCACAATAAACGGCTTTTACCTAACAGATAACAACCGCCATATGGATTTTCATACCCGTATAGACCATTTCAAACCCCACTGTCGCTCTCAAGAGCTTGTCAAGGGCATTCTGGCACAAAAAAGCCGTGGTGTTTTTAATGGCAAACTTGTTGTACACCCTGGTGCAAATGGAACCGATGCCAGCCAGAAAAACGCCAACCTTCTGTTATCCAAAGAGGCTGAGGCAGATAGCAAACCGGAGCTGGAGATTTTTGCAGATGATGTTAAATGCGCCCACGGTGCCACAGTGGGACAGCTTGATGGAGATGCACTTTTTTATCTCACCAGCAGAGGAATCGCCAAAAAAGAGGCCGAACAGCTTTTGACAATGGGGTTTGCCCAAGAGGTAATCGACCTTATAGATCACCAACCTTGGCAGAGATGGGTAAGAGAGCTGATACAAAAACGTCTGACACATTTTTTGGGAGCACCATAACAGTTAGGAGCTAACCATGAATATACCTCAAGAGATTTTTGAGGAGATTATCCTTGACCACAACCGTAACCCCCATAATTTTGAGCATGTTAACCATAAATTTGCCGACCACACCGCCTACGGTTTCAACCCGGTATGTAGCGATGAATTTTGGATCAATCTCAAGATGGATGGTGATGTAATTTGTGATACCGGTTTTGAGGGAGCAGGTTGTTCCATGTCAACGGCTTCGGTCTCTTTGATGTTACAGAGTTTAAAGGGGCGTAATGTACAAGAGGCCGAGGAGTTGTTTGAGAAAATGCACCATCTTCTTACCGATGCAAATATTGATGCCAATGAGTTTAATGATCTTGGCAAACTGCAAGTTTTAGCAGGGGTTAGAGCGCACCCCACAAGAATTAAATGTGTAACCTTGGGCTGGCATCTACTCCATGCAGCCCTCAATGATAACCCTAGTACCATCTGTACCGAATAGATGAGATTGTGAGGCAATCATGTTTAACTTTGCAAAATGGGCTGACATTATAAAACCGACTCCACCAACTCTTCAGCAGCCCCTGGATAATGAGGAGATGCGAGAGGCTATAATTGCTAATTTAAGAACAATTTTAGACCCAGAAATACCTGTAAATATTTATGATTTAGGCTTGGTCTATGAGATAGATATCAAGAGGGATCAAAAGGTTGAAATCACCATGACCCTCACCTCCCCTGGCTGCCCGGTAGCTGGCACCATGCCTCGGATGGTAGCCCACAATGTTGCTAAAGTACCAGGAGTTAAAGGGGCAAGAGTCCATCTCGTCTGGGACCCTCCTTGGAGTCGTGACAAAATGTCCTTGGGAGCCATGGTAGAGCTGGGTATGATTTAAAATATCCAAATTTTACATATAGTTAATTTACATTTATTAAATATACAAAATCAGGAGTGATAGATGGAAGATTGGCAATGTATCGTATGTGATTTTATATACAATCAAGAGTTGGGGCTGCCAGATGAAGGAATACCTCCGGGAACTCCATGGGATGAGATTCCCGATGATTGGGTCTGCCCGGATTGTGGAGCAAGCAAATTGGATTTTGAGCAGTATATGTGAAAACAAGCAAGAGCGAATTTAACTTCCACTTGGCAAAAAGGAGAATTAAACCATGAATGGTCTGTTGAATAAAAAATGCAAACCGTGTGAAGGTGGTTTAAACCCCTATACCAGCCAAGAGGCCCAAAGTCAGATTACGCAGATACCTGGCTGGACCCTGGAAGATGGTGACAAAACCATTTATAAGATCTTCTATTTTAAAGATTTTTACCAAACCATGGCCTTTGTCAACGCTCTGGCTTATATCGCCCATAACGAGGATCACCACCCAAATCTTGCGGTGGGTTACAACAGTGTCAAGGTCTTTTACAGCACCCATGCCATAGATGGGCTGTCGCAAAATGATTTTATCTGTGCTGCTAAAATCAACGAATTGGCTACCTGATATTGGGCTATCTAAAATACATTATCTGATTTTTTGCAACTGATCTATATCTAATGCTTAAAAACCACAACAATATAAGCATCTTAACGCAATATCAACTTGATCTTCCGAGTCCTATTCATAAAAAAAATTGTGATCTTAAAATCATTTAAAGCACTAGTAAATAATATAGAAAAAATGGTGGTATAACGTTAAGGATATATTTTTTTTCATAACGCCAGCACTTTTTTTGTATATAAACCATTGTGTTTGCAGTGTACAATAATGTTTTTGACAAAATTAATTGAGGTTGCCAGATTCCGAAATGATTGAAAATGACAAAGCACTTCTCAATGCTATGATGCAGGATTTAAAAAAATCAGAATCTTGGTATCAACCAACAAATTATTGGAAAGTGTACCAAGATCGTTTGATGCCAGTCATCAATGAGAATGGAATTTCACAGTTCCGTGGTTCGGAATCTAAGATATTTAATAGCTTTGGTGTAACTCAACCTCCCCACACACTAGTTGGGGAGTTTTTAGAGGTTCATGATATTAAAGGCTCCATTATTGGTCATTTGGTGCTTAGTTTTCTTAGAAAAATTCGGTTATATAAAATTGTCATATCACAACATAGAAAGACATATGCTGCATTCCTAAATGCCTGTTTTCATATTGCTGCTGGCGAAACTTCTAAACAGGAGTTGCTAACCATATCTGATTCTGGTCTAGCAGAGCCACGGGATTTATTTCAACCCCTGGCATCACATAAAAACAGATATACTCTTGCATTTCTAAGGTATTATTTACAATACCGATGGGTTAAAAAACGTATTGACTTCTCAGGTGTTAAAACTATTTGTGAGCTTGGGACAGGGTACGGAGGACAAATTGAGGTCATTCGCAAACTTCATCCTAACATTAAATTCTTGGTTTGTGATATTCCACCTCAACTGTACATTGCTGAACAATATTTAAAGTCAGTTTTCCCTGGAGATGTTACCGGATACATGGAAACTAGTGCTATGGATAAGATCAACTTGATGAATACAAAATCCATAACCATTATTGGAACATGGCAACTAACAAAAGTTGAATCTCCCATTGATTTATTTATAAGCTCAACTACATTTCAAGAAATGGAACCTGATATAGTTGATAATTATTTTAAAATTATTAAGTCATTTACAAAACAGCACATATATTTAATGCAACTTGTAAAAGGACAAAAATTAGCATCAGAAATCGGAAAACACGGCGTGTTGAAACCAACCACTCTGGAACATTATGAGAAGTTTTTAAATGAAGAGTTTAAGTTGAGAGAAACTGAAGAAGCCACCCTGTTTTCATCTGGACAAATTGGGACTCAGTTCTTAAAAACAGATATTGAGTCTCATCACAACATGTTATTTGATAGACGGTAAGGCTCAATAATTTTACAAAATTAGCTTTAACATATCTATTGGTAATATATTCTACAAACACTTTAAACAGCAGCCAAGCTTACCTTTTTTTGTAGCTAACTACTGGCTCTAAGGCATCTCATATTTAGTTAGAGCATAAAATACTTTCATATATTTCAAAAATCACACTCTCTTCTAGCTCAAACCTATCGACAAACATATTGGTGATTCGGATAAACTCGCCATGAACAACAAGAATTGATACCTCATCGTCTTTAATATATTTTTCAAAAAAACTCAAAAAATCGGCCATTATATCTGACATGCTGTTATTTGAGTTATGTATCAAATTTTTAAGAGTAGACATTGAGGTCAGGGGTATCTTGGAATCTGGAGATAGTTTTTGTAGAGATGAGATAATGTTGCTCTTCTCTTTTTCCACATGGTTAAGAATGATGGTCTCAGCCTTTTTAAAAGCATGCATACCTTCTGAAGTTCTGACACCATAAGCCAGAACCTCGTTAAGCTCCTGTAAAATACCTTGATGTTCCTTTTTAAGAGCATGGATTAACTGCTGGCAATCCCTCTTGGCCTCCAAGAACTTTTCATCTTCACTAACAGAACCCTCCCACAACTCTAGATAATCTTTTTCAACAATATCTAGGAGTTCCTCTAGGTTCAAATTGTTAAGATCTTGCCTGCCAATGCTTTTTCTGTTTTTTAACACGGTCTTGCCTCAGTACAGATATAAATCTACCCCGCTAGAAAACTCACATTTACATAACAAAAAACCATCCACGGCATCTCGAATTAAAAATTTTTTGCATGGCAGCATAAAATTTTATAATAACAAACCGTGCAGTAACCCTAAAAAAATACCGATTTACTAGTGACACTTTGTTATGCTTTGAGATAAACTAACATTAATTAATAGCTAATACTATATAAATTACAAAATATAAGCTTTTTTTTTGGAACCACCGGATTAATAGAGATGTTTTTCTATTTTATCATATAGATAGAACATGTTATGAAGAAATTGCTGACGGAAGATACATTTTTGAATTATCTGATTTTGGTGGTTGTGGCCTCAGCTTTTGGGGTGTGTCTCATGCTCTATTTCATGTAGCTTTCTGTAACATTTGATTTTTAAAATATAAAATTTTACTAAGGTCTTATCTCTTGGGATGAGACCCTTACCCGACAACTCTCAAGCTTAAGAACTACTACAAAAAAGCTCGCATATCTTGATCTTAAAAAATGGTTCTGCTTACAACATGGTTAAACAAAAATAGAACTGACAAAATCCTATACAACTCTATAAAAATTTATCCCCTAATTTACCCAGAACAAGGAACTTTTCAGGGTAAAATGCAACTAATATAGTACTGATAATGTACCATATTTTATGAAGGGGAATACCATGTATGAATATATAGTGCACGAAGATCTCATGCCAACTGGTCTAGAGGGTATTTCTGATGATCAAATCCAAGATCATTGGGGGCTTTACAAAGGTTATGTGGCGCAATGTAACATACTTCACAAAGAGCTGGAGGAGATGCGCCATGCGGGTAAGGGAGGAACCCCAGCCTATGCGGATCGTCGCCGCCGATTTGGTTTTGAATACGCTGGAATGACTCTGCATGAATACTATTTTGGCAACCTAAAGGCAGGGACAGAGTTAAAAGGTGGAACCCATTTTTGTCGGGCTGTAACAGCTGAATTTGGCTCGAAAAAAGATTGGTTGGAAGATTTTAGCAATACTGGCAAAACCCGTGGCATAGGTTGGGCCATCTGTTATCTGGATCCGGCAACAGGGCAAATCAACAACCATTTTGTGCAGCTACATGAAGACGGCAATATTCCTGGGTTTGTTCCTCTGTTGGTGATGGATGTATTTGAACATGCCTACATGGTGGACCATAAAGCTCTGGGTAGGCCAAAATATATTGAGGCGTTTTTACGCAATGTTAACTGGGATATTGTGGAAAAACGCTACAGTGAAGCTATACACGGCAAAGAGTTCCACCGTTTTGCGGCTTGATTTATCCAGTTAAAGCCTAAAACAGTGTTGATTGGTAGTGGGAGAAAAAAACAACCCCGCTACCATCAATAACTCCAGATTTTTTTCAATTATAAAATCTACCTTCACCTATCAGCTTACCATTTAAGTTAGCTTGATCTCCATTGGGCTGTCATTTCAACAAAAAAGACTTCGTTGGTAACAAATAGCTGATTGGGTCGGGCATCTATATCAAAGTTAATAATATTATCAACCCTGCCCAAAAGAATGGAGGTATCCAAGCCCAAAACCGACAGGCGAACCGTATAACGACCCGGTTGCAAGAGAAAAGAGTCTAGTTTAGCTTCAATTAAATAATCACCAGGAGTATACGAGCGACGCTGTTCCTGCTGCCTTGGTTGGTTAATAACTGTTGCAACAGAACGTTTATCAATTGGCTCTATTATGAAGGTAAATAGTGGAAATTCAAGATTTTGTACAGCGGTAAAAACCATCTTGAACGTAACAGGTTCACCGGATATAACTCGTTTAACTGCCGTACCGTCTCCTGCCAATATTGCAGCCTCTTTTACGATAAAAGCCTGTTCGGTACCGGGGTAGGAGTACATAGCCTTGTAGCTGGGCTGGTTCTCCTCCACATATTGGGTCAATATCTGGGCGGTTGGCCCTTTTTTTATAAATCTACCTTTGTTTAATAAAACTGCTGAACTGCAAAGTCTATCGACCTGGGAAAGATTGTGGGAGACAAAAACCACGGCAACCCCGGAGTTTGCCATAGCCATCATACGATCCATGGCTTTGTTACGAAAAACCAAATCACCAACTGCCAACACCTCATCTACCAGTAAAATATCCGGGTTCATATGGATAGCAACGGCAAATCCGAGTCTGGCCCGCATACCGGAACTGTAGGTTCTAACAGGGGCATCAATAAATTTTCCAATATCGGCAAACTCAATAATATCATCCAGTTTTTTGTTTATTTCAGATTTTGCTATGCCCAATACAGCAGCGTTGATGTGGATGTTCTCCCGACCATTTAAAATAGGACTAAAGCCAGCCCCAAGTTGAATCAAAGCTCCCACCTGACCCCGTATGGTTATGGAACCTCTATCGGGCATTATCAGACCATTAATCAGGCGTAACATGGTGGTTTTACCGCTGCCGTTATGACCAACCAGCCCCATAATTTCACCACGGTGCACTGTAAATGAGACGTCATCTACAGCCCAAAACTCCTCTTTGCGTAGATTTTCACTCCGTTTTTTTCCCAACATCTCTCGCGCCACATCCTGCACACCATACAAAAGGGAACGTTTTAGATGCCGACAGAATTTTTTTGCCACTCCATCTACACGGATCAAAGGCTCTTCAGACATTCAAGCCCCCATCCGTTCTAGAACAATGGGAATGGCGATGCGAAAGAGAATAAGGGCGATAACTCCGACGATAAACACACCCCCTGATACCATTAAAATAGGCATGATCTCAGCCACCGCCCCTTTGGTTAAAAGGTCTCTTGCCCCCATTAATAGTGGTGTAACAGGGTTGTATTGTACCAATAAAGAGTAGGGCCAGCTGGTTGGTGGTGGGTAGACAATGGGTGTGAGAAAAAAGGCAATTCGCAAAAAATAGCCGATGGTCTCCCCCACATCTTTATAGAGCGCGCCCAAGGGCACCAACAGCACCCCTATTACGGTTCCCATGATTATCATTAACAAAATAATGGGTAGTGCCAGCAGGGTAGCCCAGGACAGATCCAGATCAAAATAGATAAAAGCCCCACAGGCAACTACTGCCTGCATGGCAAAAAAGAAGAGTGATTGCCAGATACTAGAGAGAATTGGAGCTTCGCGAGGCATATTTATTTTAATCATTATGGGGGTGCAGGCCTCAAACTGCTTTAAGGGGTTGATCACACTTTCGGCAAACACCTGCCATAAAAGAGTGCCAAACATCACATATATAGGATAGGGAATATCGGTCTGGGTGATATTGAGAATTTTACGTTCGTTTAGCACAATAAAAATAAGGGTGGTAACTATGGGTGGTACTATTACCCACACCACACCCAACACCGACTGCCGATATCGCTGGCGGATATCACGCAAAAAAAGCTGCCAGGCCAGATCCCGCGAATCCAGCATACCCTCGAAAATGGAGACTATCATCTGCCAAGGGTGGCGAAGCCTTGCCTCAGCAGAGTAGTGGGCAACTTTAAGGGAGTTTTCTAAAGGCGGTGGCAAGATGGGCTTCCCTATTATTATAATTTCATGTAGATACTACTCTAAAATAGCCATTTAAATCGATTATTGTCAATAGTTACCTATATTTGTATAATACACTACAGCATTTGAATCTGTTTAACCTTACCCCACGAGGCCCCTATGCAAGCGTTGGTTATTGATAATGGAGTTCATTTTGAGCAAAACCATAAAAAGCCGGTGATCAAGCCGGGTGAGGCTTTGATAAAAACCAGCCTGGCAGGTATCTGTGCCACCGATTTAGAGCTTTTACAAGGCTATGCCGGTTTTACGGGGATACCGGGACATGAGTTTGTCGGTGTGGTGGAAGATGCCGACAACAAAGCCCTTATTGGAAAGCGAGTAGTTGGTGAAATCAACTGCCCATGTAACAACTGTGCCACCTGTAAAAGGGGAGATCACAACCACTGTCCCAACCGTCTGGCCCTGGGTATCCGCAATAAAAACGGGGTTTTTGCCGACTATTTCACCCTACCACAAAGCAACCTTCATATAGTTCCCGACTCTATAACTGATCAGCAAGCGGTGTTTACCGAACCTTTAGCAGCTGCATTGGAAATTCTAGAACAGGTTCATATTGGACCTGCCGATCCGGTCCTGGTTTTAGGTGATGGCAGGCTGGGTATATTAATCGCCCAGGTGTTGGCCTTAACCGGATGCGACCTTGTTGTGGTTGGTCGCCACCCATCTAAATGGAACATACTAAACAAAAAATCCATAAAAACCTGTCTAGCCAAAGATCTCCCAGAGGGCTATCAGGCAAAAGTAGTTGTGGAGTGCAGCGGCTCCAGTAACGGTTTTAGCCAAGCAAGAGATCTTGTAAGACCCAAGGGATATCTAGTTTTAAAAAGCACATTTAAAAGCAAAACCGAGGTAGATCTATCATCCTTGGTGGTAGATGAAATCAACATTACAGGCTCCAGATGTGGCCCATTCAGCCCAGCTTTAAGGCTGTTACAAGCTGGTCTCATAGAGGTAGAAGAGATGATCAGTGGTGAACACCCCCTAAACAGAGGGGTGGAAGCCTTTAAAAAAGCCCAAGAAAAAGGGGTACTAAAAATTCTGCTAAGGCCGTGAATGATTGGTTTAATTTGGGAAAAATTAAACCAAACCTTACTAGGCATGAGTGTATACAACTTTATTCTTCAGGTGTTTATATCAGACTAAAAAGGATTTAATAACCAAAAAACCAATTTATATACCAATTTTAAAAAAACTGAACCTCAAATAAACTTCCTTTAGCCGAGATACCCACCGACTTAGAAAAAGTAATTTTTTTAATTAAATCTTTATGTTGTAGTTTTTAGGATGATGAGTTGTTAATGCCAATATTTGTCACAACACGACGCACCATGCTAATGCCTAATAAATCATTCATATGTTTGGCAACCGATTCAAATTCTGTTTCAACTTTACACTCTCTAGCAAGTTTACGCATTTCTGCGTACTGAACATAGTTGAAAATAATAGTGTAATCCATATTTCCAGCGTTTCGGATTATGTTGAAGACATCCTTTCTTTGTATACCACTTTTTACTTTTTCAGGAATGCCTTCGAGAAATGTGTAAAAACGCTTATTTACAGCTTTTTCAAACATGTCTTGTAAGTTTGAAAGGTTACGGTTTTCCATCAGTTTAATTCTGCAAGTTACAGTATACTGAGGTTCATCGTTTCTATTTTGTAAATTGTTTTCATAACTTTCCACAACACTTTCAAGTCCTTGGTGTGTGAAATTTAAAGAGGCATCACTAACCATCATGTCTTTCTTAATGAGTTCATGTAATAAAAAAATTTCACCAATATTTCTACTGTTTCCTTCCACATTATTTTCTTCGCGACTGTTTATTAGCATGATTAACAGATCTTCTTGCCCATCTGCTAACATTGCCATATCTCCCTCCCGAAACAAAGGTCCAGCTTGGTCTATTACAATATGGTTGTCTTTGGATTGTTGAGAATTTCTGCTTTTACTAATAGCCTGGATCAGACGGTGGACAAATAAAAGTCTATTATTACGACTGTTCAGTACAACCGTAATGAAAGCAAGAATAGGATGACACTCATCTTTCGGTATTTGATCAGAAATTTTTGCCAGAAAAGCAGGAAGTTTTTTAGTTAAGCGTACAGGAATAGAAAGTTGTCGTCTGATAAAAAAACTACTAAAACGTTCATTTTCAGGTGAGGGAACAACTTCGTTTAAAGATTGGTTACTCCTGACCTCATTTGAGTGGATCATTGGCAGTGGACACCTACACATAATTCTGGTCGGGTTCAAAGAAAAGATATCAAACCTTCCCAAAACAGATTGGT
Source organism: Magnetococcales bacterium (assembly GCA_015232405.1). Lineage (GTDB taxonomy): Bacteria > Pseudomonadota > Magnetococcia > Magnetococcales > JADFYX01. Next base: position 13,745 of record JADFZS010000073.1, read on the forward strand.
AATAATGAAAAGTGTGATGGATAGCCTCAGGTGGACTTAATTGATTCCAACCCCCTTTACGATGAGAAGTTAGAGCTGACAGGATACTTTTTTGTTTTGATATGCCGCTATTAAGATTAATTTCATCTCTGGCAGGGGGATTATATGCACCAGTGAGAGTAATTCTGCCGAGCATGAATAGTGACCGACGGTAGGAATACCCACTATTTGAGATGGAATAATTATGATTTTCCTTACCACATTCCGGGGTGCCAACACTCATTGCTTCACATAGAGACGAAAAAAATTGATGTTGCTGTCCATTTTCAGATCTGTATAGATCAAAAGCACTCAATCGAAACTCAAGCATTTTTTGCAAACCAACTAGCTTGTGTTCTAGTAACCAGCTACGTTTATTCTTCTCGTCAATGATATCTAATTGTTTATCACCTTCTTGTAACCCCTGAATCCAGCTTGGAATCAATGAATATAGATCACGACATTTATGATGCCACAAATCGTGTATGAACCTTTGCTGCGGGAAAAATTTTAGGTCAGGTATACGGTGCAACATTTTTGAGCTTAGTAACATTTCAACAGAAAGTAATTTAGACAAATCAACCATCACATTTTGATATTTTTTTTCATCAAACTTTGATAAGGCTTTCAATAGTCTCTCTATAGAAATTGTTTCACCTTCATAAAAGGGCTGAAAATCAATAAACTCCCAATTTCCAAGAATAATATTAGATCCATTCCTGGAAAGCCTATCAACAATATCTGACCCTTCAACACTACCATTCATCCATTTTTCTATTCCAAGTAATACTGGTTTATGGTAGTCCTTTGCAAATTGATCTTTCGATAACTGTTCTTCTTTGTCTCGCCATATCAACTGAGCAAGTACACGGTAAGCATCACCTAAAGGTTGGTCAGTTTGACTTCCAAGGAGTAGATAAAACTCTTGGGCATGCTGATACAACTCTCGCCCCAAAGCCATCTGGTAGTGCATGTCATAACACCAATATTTTGGGGGAACTCGTTTGGAGCTTTCTGGATGTAAGAAATCCCAAGCTCGAAGAATGGCACACTGCCAAGGAATGTCATAGGATTGATAAAGAATCGATATATCTTGGCTATGGCTACTACTAAGCACACCAGGATACCTACTGTTAAATGCTTCTTTATACTGCTTGATGGTAGGAGATGTTATATTCTCTAGCTCATGATTAAAAAGGCCCTCTTTTATCTTAACAAGCTCATTAAATAAAAACTCTCTTACAACACTAGGCAAGCTCCAAGATTCACTTTTAAAAAAAGTCCCATTTTGATCAGAATGATGTGATTGGTGAAATTTACGACGTTTATTTCTCCAATTTCTACCAATATCCATTGCTGGAGAATTTACTACAACCTTACACATCATATCAGTTAAGTGCTTCCATCCAGGCCCATTTTGATATTCTGGTGGTGCCATATCATTCAAGTAATCCAACATTGTATCTAATAATTTATCTATTCCATCGTATAGAATAACGTCTAAAGCAGAAACATCTGAAGCTTTTGAAGTGCCATTAAATTTGCTGACTCCATCTAGACCTTGGAGCCAAGCTGATACTAGTCGCAATCTGAAATACCATTCACGATTTTGACTTGTTGCACCTACACTGCCATCCAAGTGGTTCATCATGGTCAAATCAAGCCTGTCAGGAGGTACATGAAACAGATCTTCCAGACCCAATCCCAATATTTCCAAAAATAATGCATACAAATATGATGGGCCATTAGCAGTAGCTGCTAACAAGTCAGAAGCAATTTCCCTGAGGTTATAACGTGGTAAGTGAGTGGTTGATTGTCCTGTACGAGAATCTCTAACCAGTCCAAACTCTTCCATGCATTGATGTAAAAGACGGATAATTCTACTGAACTCATCATCTGCCCCTTGAAGATACCAGGGTGAAAGATCCTGAAAGCGCATCTTTAGTATTCCATGAGCAACTTCATGGACTATAGAAGGTTGCAAATCCGGTCTTTCTAACATCCAGAAACTTGAATTGACGAATAGAGAATGGCTTTTCAAACTTGCGCCTTGTTTAATAAAAGGCAACCCGACCTCGTCAACAAAAAGCCCAAAGTGTGAAGTGAAGTCGTGCTCCCAACGATGAAAGGTGTTAATGCAATCCATATCTTCATCTACACAAGGCACACCAAACTCATCGGTTAGAGAGTTTAATTCAGTATGCGCCTGTTTAGTTCTTTTTGATAAAATCTCACTATATAGAGCTTGATCTCTTCTTCTCCCCAAACTAGGTCTTGAATATTCTTCCCAGTTAGATTCTAAAGCTCGGGAAACCTGTGCCTGCACATCCTCTACCCGAGGCAAATAAATATCTTGCATGCGAGTAAGAATGGCTGCCCTCAAAACCATTAAGCGAGCTAGATCATTAGGGTCAAGTTGATCCAAATCAGGTCCTGTATGTGGATTGATATGGAAAAAAGATGCAGCCCACTTAAATATATATAGTTTATCTGCTAAGATGTTGCTCTTTATTGCCTGAGCATTATGTAATACCCTATAGTGCCGTTTCTGATCATTATCCCAATAACCAGTTTTCCAGTGTATTTCTGCTTCTTTACGCATTTCCTCTGCGATTTTCTGCCTAACTTTCTCATCGACCCCTTTTGGTGCTTCTCTATTTTTTAAAGTTTCCTCGACAAATTTAGAAGGAAGAGGAAACTGAATAATCCACCAAGAGGCAAGATCATTTTCAGAACAATCAGCTTTTATCAGACTATTAAGCCATGAGTCATCCATTGGGTTACCACTTCCACGCTCCCAATTTCCTCCCCACAGGTGGTCCTCCTCAAATCGCAAAGCCCTATAAAGGGTTGGGGTCCGCAGAGTATAGATAAGGTTCACCTGTAAATGACGGATTTCAAGTAAAAGTGTGTCCAGCCGTTCCACGCAATCCTGCCATGCTAATAAGGTCATAGCTGTCATAGGATTGGGTTTATTTACTAAATTCATATGTTTTCTCCTCCATGCCTATGCCAGATTTTTAAACCAATTTTTTATGGTTTATTGTCATATGTATTGCTAGCAAAGGGGATGTTAGACTGTGCGTTATCCGTACGTTGTAGCCCCATACCAGACAAGAGCTAAATAAACTGAAAATAGAAAGGTTTGAGTTAATGCTATAATTCCCTTGAAGGTGATCTGTTCAAAAACTTTTTGCAGTGAATTGTTGCGATTGAAACGACATTGTAGGTGCACGGGAAGTCTAAGAATTTCATCCCTACTCATGATTATCCGACCTGGAAAATCACAAACATATCCAAGCACCAAATAGGTTGTTGCAACTCCCCATACAATACCTGGTGCCACAAGGCTTTTAGCACAGATCCATTCTCCTTTACCGATAATTGCAAGAAAAGCCAGGAAGAAGATTGCAGTAAATCCACTCCATACTGGTGCACACCAATATATTAACCATCTCCAGAAACCTGGGTCACATGAAAAATCCTTCAACCCACGAGCTTCCGACGCAAAAAACTCTCCCATTGCCAAACGTAGTATGCTCTCCTGTGGGCTACCATGTGGTTGAAATACTTCATAATGAGCTGGGGATAACTTCACTCCGGATATCTTTTGTTGCCATGCTTTGATGGGAACAAGGCACAACCAACATGAAATAAGCAAATTTTTTATTCTGTTTTCTGACAACCCCAAATCTTTACGCCAAGTTTCGTCACGGGTTCTTATTTGCTGGAATGATGATACTAATGGTGGAGGGAAATCTTCTAAAGTTTCTGTAAGAACCGGAGGAGATAATGTAAATAGTATAGTTGGAACTAGTACAACCAAGGAAAGAAACAAAACCAACGACCAGAAAAAACTGCCTCCAGAAAAAAACAGTGTCAAACTCAACAAGATACCAATCCACCTGAAATGCCATAACTGCCCATCTGGCCACAACTTATACTCATATCTAATTTTTGGGTAATATACCTCATTAAATGTAAATGAAAACTTGTTATGTTTAATAGAGGGGTCAGGATTGAGTAAGCGATTGACACAACTGTAAGGGTCTGTTGAACGTACAGACGTATGGTATACCCAAAGCTGAAACATAGGAGGACGAAAACCTTTTAAAAAAAGACGCGCTCTATCTTTCCATCGCTGAACTTTCCAACTTACCAAAATTTTTTGTTTCATATATAACCTAGTTCGTTCAGTTATTGCTTTTTCTAGTTAATCATTAAATAAAAAAATAAACTAAAATCTAAGAGTAAAGAGTGCGCACAGACTTTAAAGCATTGTCTTCGCATATTATAAAATAAGTATAGAGATGTATACAATAATTATGAATAGCTTTATTATAGTTAAACAAAGCAGCTCCTAATATTAGTGTAAATATTTACATGATAATATTTTTTAGTTGTATTACACGAATAAACCATATACAGTACTCGGGTTTTGTCGCAATATTTTGTGCAAATGTAACTAAATGGGGCGTGAGCTAATGGCACTTACGGGCGAAGATCTGGAAAATATAAGTAAATTAATTGACAATAAATTGGAACAAATTGATGATAAATTAGGAAAGCTAGAACCTTTAAACAAGCTACCAGACTCTGTTGAACAATTATCAACCAGGGTTGAAAAGGTACACCGTAAGCAGAACGCCATTGAAGAGTTTCAGTTACAAGTTGAAAGCCAACGTAATAGTGATCTAGCCGAAATCAGGAAAAGTGTCAATGACCTTTGGGAAAAGGACCGTTCTCTGAATACTATTCTCAGCGCTAACCTTTCCCGTAGTTCATTCAACCCAGGGTTGGAAGAGAATGCTGCTCCAGGTAATGGCCTTGTAGAACCAAAAAACCGATATAAGCGTGTTAGAACCCACAACCGTGCTTAAACGTACCGTCTACCATACTTCAAGACAGTTTTTCTATTTTTTCTTAGGCTTTTTACATGTCTCGCTTGATGTAACATATACTGCTTGGAATGGGGTTCTACATTCGTAACAAGTTATTTTTTAAGAAAAATTCCGTACTTTGTTAATCTAAATTATATAAATAGCAAATATACATTGGCATTTACCGTATCTACTGAGGAGTCATTCCTCAAGCAACCCTTACTACAAAGATACAATCTTCCCCTGAATCGCCTTTCGTAGATCCTCGGCAGCGTTGGTTATATTGGTTCTGGCTTGGTCTTCCCAGTTTTCTCCGTTTAATGCTTGGGCTTCAAATGGGTACATTACCCCTCTGGATGAGGCAGCATATGCCCCTACTGTACCTTTTCCTGCTGCGGCTGTTATGGAGTCTAAGGAGCCGCCTTGTGCGCCTATTCCCGGCATTAAAATTAGGGCGTTGGGGGCTAAGGAGCGTAGGTTTGCGGAAAATTCTGGGTATGTTGCACCCACAACCATGCCGACGTTGGAATAACCGGAGCTGCCTATTACCTGCAGACCCCACTCATGGGTCAAGGCTGCCATCTTCTCGGCTACTGACTCCCCCGTGGCTAAGGGTAGATCCTGTAAATCACCGGATGAGGGGTTGGAAGTTTTTACCAAAATAAAAAGACCAGCATCGCTATTTTCCTTAATAAATGGGTTGATACCATCCACACCCAGATAGCCGTTAATGGTGATAGCGTCCGATTGCCAGGGGTTGGGAGTGTCGAATATTGGGTGTTTGGCTCCGATCCAAGCTTTGGCGTAGGCTCCGGCAGTGTGGGCAACATCATTGCGCTTGGCATCTATTATGGTTAAAAGCCCCATCTCACGCAGCAGACAGATTGTCAACTGCAACGCCTTAACACCAGCCATACCATACTGCTCATAAAAGGCAGCTTGGGGCTTGTAGGCCACAGCGCAATTTTTGGTGGACTCAATTACCACACGGTTAAAGGCGAATAGTGTCTCACACAATTTATCATCCGTTGGCTCTGCTTTTAGTCTGGCCTGTAGATATTCTGGGAAATTTGATAGATTTGGGTCTAATCCTACTATTACCCGTGATTGGTTTTTATTTGCTCGGTCTATTACTCGATCTGCAAAAGCACTCATTATTTTACCTTTTTTATGGGGCTGCTGCCCCAAACCCCGCTGGGAAGGGACTTGTCCCTTCCCAGACCCATCCCATTACATTAAAAAATTCAGGTATCTGCTTGAACTGATATCAACAAAAACTGATAGCTGCTTTTTTTTAATCCAAACTCTCTTTATAACCAGCAGCACTCAACAGACCCTCTAGCTCTTGGGGGGTTTCTGGTTTTACTTTTATTATCCAGCCTTCACCATAGCTTGCTTCGTTTACCAGCTCTGGGGCGTCTAGTAGACCTTCGTTTATTTCGCTTACTGTGCCGTTTATGGGGGCGTAGAGGTCGGATACCGATTTTACTGATTCTACTACACCAAAAGGTTGACCAGCGGTTATTTTAGCCCCTACTTCGGGTAGCTCCACAAACACAACATCCCCCAACTGATCGGCAGCAAAGGCGGTTATGCCTATCTCTACTGAGCCGTCAAGAGTACGAATCCACTCGTGTTCTTTGGTGTATTTCAGATCTTCAGGTGTCTCATGAGTAGCAGCCATTTTTTGTTTCCTATTAAATAAAAAAAACGATTACAGGGGTCTAGGGACCATTATGGTCCCCAGTGGGGTTTGGGGCAAAGCCCCAATGTAATTTAAACTATATCTCCAAAAACCGCGAAAGCGAAATTAAAGCACCAGTCAAACCAAGAAAAATTCCCAACGCCATTATGAGTAAAAGTTGGTTAACTTGTAGATAGTGCAGCTCGATAAAAATTCCAAAAGCCGAACCCAGCTCGGTGGTGGCACCATCCGCACCCCAATATAACAGAGAGGTCAACAACAGAGCACCAATCGCCCCCAACAATCCTTGCAGCACCCCTTCGTAGATAAACGGAGTTTTTATGAAGGAGTCTGTGGCCCCCATAAAACGCATTACCTCAACCTCATCCCGACGGGCGATGATGGTTAGTTTGATGGTGTTGGAGATAATCAACGCCACTGCCGTTAGCAACAGCAAAGTAAGCACACTGCCGACAAAACGGAATGTGCGGATAACCGCAGCCAGTTTTTCCGCCCACTGTTGATCGTATGATACAGCCTCGACACCCAACCATGTGCCTATTTTAAAAGCTAGATTTGCTGTTTTTTCGTACTTTTTATCATGCAAACGAAACTCTATTGAGTAGGGTAGTGGATTTTCCGACAGATTATCCAAAAGCCCAGCCTCAGAGCCTAACATATTTTTCATCCGTCCCATGGCCTGGGCAGGAGAGACCACGGACAACTGGTCAACCCCAGGATTTTGCGCAATTCTATTTTGAATCTCCTCCATCTGGTGGATGGTGGTGTTCTCTTCTAAAAATACCGTTATCAGATTATCACCAGTCCACTGCTCAAGAGCTGTGTTGGCGTTGGAGAGCAGCAGGGTAAATGCCCCAAAAATGGTCAGGGATAGGGCGATAATAATCGTGGTTGTCCAGTGGGAGAGAGAGCCAGCATGAAAACGGTTCCAGGCCCGTTGCAGACTACGCAGCTGGAAACTTTTACTTATGGTGACATCTTTTCCACCCTCTATAGTGGTGGCTTTTATTCTTTTAACAGAGCTGGGCCGTTTATTTTTTACGCTTTTTTTAGCAAGCCGTCCTTTTCGACCACTCGCTTTTTTACCACCCAGACTACGAGTTGAAAATCCATCAGGTGTAGGATTCATGTTTAAGAATCCTCCGATAAACGTGCTGATTTTGGCATTTTGGTGATCTCACCACCCACCATCTCAATGTGAGGATGCCCACACTCTTTAACCAGATCAATATCATGGGTAACCAATAAAATTGTTGTGCCCTGTTTGTGAAGTGTCTGAAACAAAGAGATGATACGACGACCCATTTCTCTGTCAAGATTTCCAGTAGGCTCGTCGGCAATTACCAATGATGGACGATTGACAGTTGCTCTAGCAATTGCCACACGTTGCTGCTCACCACCAGAAAGAGATATTGGGTTTTGATGGGTATAATCACGCAAACCCACCGATTCCAAAGTTCTTAAAACCTGCCCGTGAATATGGTCCGGGTTCTGCCCTGCCACCTCCATTGCCAGTGCAACATTATCGTAGACGCTGCGATCGTAGAGTAATTTATAATCTTGAAAAATCACCCCGATACTGCGCCTAAGCAGAGGAAGTTGCTTTTTAGTGAGTTGGTCAACATTACGTCCCCCAATCAATACTGCACCCCCTGAGGGTCGCTCTGCCCGATAGATTAGTTTAAGGATACTGGTTTTTCCGGCTCCAGAGTGACCTGTCAAAAAATAGAACGACCCTTTTGACAAGGCAAATGAAACCCCTTTTAGAGCTTCATATCCTGACGGATAACGCATACTGACATTATGAAATTTAATCATGAATGATTATCTTGGCAATATTCTTGAATAACGTTCACTGTTGGCTAACAAATAACAAAAGCGTAATGTAACTCTTTCAAAGCTCTATTCACAAGAAATTACCAAATAGAGTTTAGAATATATATCCATTAGCTTTTAGTTATGTTACTATTTTGTTAGGATAATTTGTAATAAGAAATGACTGTTTTTGGTAACGATTTTTTTATGATGTGGGAGATATAGAGGGTGATAGTCGAGTGCAAAAAATGCGCGAGTAACTTTGACGTTGATGACGCCATGTTGATGCCCAACGGGCGAAAACTGAAATGTTCAGCCTGTAAACATGTCTTTTTTCAACAACCTCCCAGTGCAGAAGAGGACGAACCTGTCGCTAAAGGTGATGGTGCTCCACCCCCTGCTAAAGAGGATGCTCCCCAAGAGCCGGAACCAGAAGCCACCCAAGAGGAAGACGACGATTCTGAAAAGGAGACCGTTGTAGGTCCAAAAACTACTCCTGCCAGTGAGGAAGAAGAAGAGGAAGAAGAGGAGGAGGAAGAAGAAGAAGAGGAGGAGGAGGAAGAAGAAGAGGAAGAAACTTCTCTACTTGAAGAAGAAGAGGAGGAGGAGGAAGAGGAGGAGGAGGAAGAGGAGGAAGAAGAAGAAGAGGAAGAAGAGGAAGAAGAGGAAGAAGAGGAAGAAGAGGAAGAAGAGGAAGAAGAGGAGTATGAAGAGGTAGAGGAAGAGGATGAAGAAGACCTCTTGATAGAAGAGGAGGACCACACCTCCCTACTGGATGATGATGATGAAATTGACGAAGAATCATCCCTACATGACGATGATGATGAGGTCTCAACCTTACCCCAGGAGTTTGAGGAGGATGAAGAGGATAAGATTGATCTTACACCATCTTCAGATCTTGATGATGACGACTTTGAAGATGATGAAGAGGTAGAAGCTTCACCTTTTGTCGAACGTCTGATTGAATATAGAAAACTGCTTTTAGGGATGGCTGCCCTTTTATTTATAACCCTGTTTGGCAACTGGCTCACCCTTACCGACTGGTGGCACTATAAATCCTACACCATGAACAATAATTTCCAGTTAAACAAGCTGGATGGAGAGTGGAGGCAATATAGATTTGGTATGGTATTGGTGGTCAACGGCACTATTGTCAACACCACAAAAGTGACACAGGATATACCCAGGGTGATGGTCTCTCTATTTGATGAAGAGAACAAACATTTGGACTCAATATCTATAGTCCCCGGACGCATAGTTTCTGACGAGATACTCGATAATTCTGGTGAAAAAGCTATGCGTTCCATGATCAAACTGCAAGATAACCTCAAGAAGATCAAGATTAAAAAGCTGTGGCCACAAAAAGAGGTGGATTTCCAGGCACTGTTTATTCAGCCCCATGAAGAGGCCACCCGTTATCAGGTAGATTTCCAAGATCCCCTAGCTCAAAGTAAGGGTCCCAAGGGAATACAGATGTTTAGTGGTGAGTTTTAGCTCCCTTTTCATGTTGGACATGGTATGAAGTTTGCTTATTTAAATCTTATTATATTCTGTTAGAATCTTTGATTTTTTTAGGTAAATTATAAGGAATATCAGTGAAGATTAAATCCGCAATAATATCGGGAGTGTTGGCTGGGCTGTTTTATTCCTCCACACTTACAGCCTCGACACCTGTTTATCGCCAAGGGTGTGAATTTCCAGAAAAAGGTCTACAGGTCTGCTGGGAGGCAACAGGAAACTCCAACATTGACCATGCCCCCTACGCTGAGCTGCATATGCTGCCGCTGACCCGGGTAGTGGCAGGGGAGGAGCAGGTTTTAGTTGACACTACACGTAAAATCTATCGGCAACTACTGCCTAGCTCACTGGCTGAAAGGATAATACCAGAGTGGACCCCGGTCTATCATCTGGAAGATGCAGTTATGAGCGGTCAAGATTACGGCTGGCCTGCATACATGTGGATTGCTCCTCGTACCATGCGCAATAGCAGTGAAATGAGCTCTGGTCTTGTTGATTGGGATGTCTACTTTTTTTCCAACGACAGGCTGACACGCACCTTGAGAATCAGGGTAGAGTCCAAACCCAAAACTTCTGATAACAAAATTGAACTCATGACTGCAACTGCTGCTGGTGCGGTGGCTTTCACCAATTTGTCGCCCATTGCTACCGCTGCTGCAGTTATCGGTTCTGGGGCTATGGCTACTCCAAACCCACCTGAGGCTGGTCGCTCTCTGGAGCTTTTGACCGAACTTGCAACCCGGCAGATACTATACTTGGCTCAATTTCCAATCAACGAAATCAAATCGCCGGAAGTACCCAAGAAAACTTTGAAAAAGTCCTTCAAAGATGGTTTTGAAGAGTGGTCAGACACCATATTTAGATCTAAATAATGTTTAAGAATATTAAAAAACAGCTGTGGGCCTTTGATGCCGAATGGGTTCCTGATCCACAATCGGGCCGTATTTTATATAAACTACCGGACTCCATGCCCGATGCTGAGGTTATGGAGGTGATGTGGAAAGAGGGTGGAGCTACCGAAGAGAATCCCCAGCCATATCTTAAAACTGTGCAGTGTCGTCTGGTATCAATATCCATGGTCAAGCGCCAGATCAATGACAAAGGCCAGGTAAAACTTGATCTGCTATCTCTACCACGTACAGCTGAGGAAGATATTGCTGAACCGGAGATTATAAAAACATTTTTAGGAGCCTTGGGAGACCGTCAACCCCAGTTGGTGGGTTATAACTCTTTAGCTGCTGACATTCGTATAATGGTCCAACGGGGTATAACCAGGGGCATCACCGCTCCATCATTTGCCCGTCGCCCCAACAAACCATGGGAGGGTGTTGACTATTTTGCCCGTGGTGGAGATTGGCATTTAGATTTAAGTGAATATGCTGCTCCGGGTTGGGGTAGTGGCACACCATCCCTAAATGAGATGGCTGTTCTTTCGGGTATTCCCGGTAAAATGGAGACCGATGGACAGCAGGTTCCCAAACTGTGGTTGGAAGGGCGGCTGGATAAAATTATCGCCTATAACGAGTTTGATGCCTTGACCACCTATCTGGTCTGGTTGCGCATGGCCCACTTTACTGGCTTGATCAACCCCCAACAGTATGAAAACGAACAACAAATTGCCCGCACCCTAATTCAAAGCGAATCAGAAAACAAACCCCATCTAGCAGATTTTCTCACAGAATGGGATAGACTTATTAAAGCCTGGCAAAAATAAATTTGTTGTATCACTCTTTCATGAACAGTTGCTCTAACCAGAAATGGTTGGTTAAAATACCACTATGGATAAGCAGCTAAGTAAAGGTGAGGTAATACAACTGTTACTTGAGACAGAAGGGCGGATCATGCTCTGTTTGGATGCCACCTATAGTGGTGTTGATGTTCCTAGCAGATTTAGAAATGATACAAACTTGATGTTGATTTTAAACAGTAAAATGCCAAACCCAATTCATATTGGTGAAACATCAGTACAGTCAGAGCTGCGCTTTGGCGGAATTCCCCATTTCTGTTTAATCCCATATGATGCTATATGGAGTGCATTTAACCCTGATACCAGCCACGGCATGATGTGGCAGGAATCGATGCCAGACGATGTGTTGAAACAGCATTCGATATCCCCCTTGTCTAGCTTGACCATGCCGACCCCGCCCCCAAAAAAGAAAAAAACGAGCAGTAAAAGCAAAAAAGCCTCCCCTTTTCAGGTTATTGAAGGAGGAGACAGCCAGCCCCAAGCCCCAAACAGAGCGGCAAAAAAACCCAAGCTGAAACTGGTTGATTAAATATATATAGTCAATTCAAGCCAAAGTTGGACAAAAAAGTGTTTTTATTATTATGGGTCCAGGGAAATTATTTCCCTGGTGGGTTTGGGCAAGGCCCAAGGTTTTGCCTTTGTTTTTAAGCCTTTACATTTAAAAGCGTGGGGGTTTGGGGGCCTGCAAGGCCTCCCAAG
>JADFZS010000074.1 GCA_015232405.1 Magnetococcales bacterium
AAATTCAGTTTTATTCTCTTTTGCGGTTTTATAGGCGTAGTAGCCAAGGCCAATCATAGCACCACCAAGAATAACCGGACCTGCTGCTCCCAAGCCTAAACCCAAACCAAGACTCATTCCTGTTCCTTTCCAGATGGTTCCGGCAGCAGCCAGAGATGCGGTTTTTGCTGTTGCAGCTGTACCTGCCTTGGTTCCGGCAGCACTTAGAGCACCCTTTGCTACAGCACCCTTGGTTAACCCACCAGCAGCAGTTGCACCTTTTGCCGCAACCGGCATAGCGGTTTTACCTGCCATGGTAGCTTTGCCCGTCATGGCAGTTTTACCTGTTATTGTCGTGCCTTTTGTCGCTGCGGTTACACCCTTGCCTGCCTTTGGTGCTATCTTGCCAGCTTTGGTCATTACGTCAGCACCAGGGCTTCCCTCAGCAGCGCGGAATTGCAGCTTTCCTGCCCCTTTCAGTTTAACAAAAACCTCGTCACCTTTTATTAGATTTGCAGAAAATTGTTTTAACGGCATTTTATTATCTGACCCCCGGTTTAGAAAAATATAATCTTCAACTAACCACCAATCTTAGCAGAAAAAGCGGTGATTGGACAAATAAAACTACAAAAAATGGTGATTTTGTTGGCATCAGTTAACTGTAGAAAAAAACTGTCTTGCTGTTTATTTGCCGTTATTTTTCACCTGTTTTTGATCAAAAGCTTTTTGCTAGGGATATGCCATAAACACCACGGTTTGCTGTTGGTTTAATGGTGAATCCTTTGTATTTTGTAGTAAAAAAATAGTTGCTGGCAATGCCAAGTCCAGCACCAGCGATAACATCTATAACATAGTGATGGTCGGACTCCACCCTACTATAACCCACAAAGGCAGCACCAAGATAAGATGGAATGCCATATTTCCAGCCATATCTCATCTGAATAAAACTGGCCCCTTGAAATGCTGCAGATGTGTGACCAGAGGGAAATGATTGGTCGGAACCGTTGGGCCTTTTTTTATCAACAGCCCGTTTCAACCCCTGGGTTATAACAAAGGTGGTGGCAAATGATTTGAGAAACTGAATACTCCCCTCGTCATCATCCAGATAACGGGTTGCAGCAATGCCTGCGGTGGGAATTAAAATTTGCAAAACATCACCAGTGGTCTCAATGGTATCTGAACCAACAGCTCTGTTTGGGTAAGCAGTGGTGACAACTGTCAGCAGCAAGGCTGCAATTAAAGCTATATAACTGGTTGTATTTGTTGTTTTTCTATGAGCCACTTGATTTTCCTTATCTGTTTGGTTACTTGTAAACCTGTTGAAAAATGACTGTAAAAAAAGCCTTTTAAAGTGGCAGTTTTGATAGTAAAAATTGCATTATTAACAAAGAGTATTGTTGATGTTGCCTAGAGCCATTTATGATGGTATCGTAATCGCTTACGTAGTTGTGTCGCAAGAGATAACAGCACCTTTTTTTGTCTATCTAATAACTGCTTTACCCCATTTTTTTACTGTATGGCCTGCAAGGACGGACATTGAATAATATTTACACAAATCTTATCAAGGTTGCCGCCGATGCCATTATCACCTTTGATAAGAATGGTCAGATACTGCTGTGGAACCTAGGAGCCACAAATATATTTGGCTATACAGAAGAAGAGGTATTAAAAAAAAATATATCGATAATAGTTCTTGAAGAGGACCATGATAGATATTTTAATGCACTTTCTGCCCCTATCTATGCCACACAAAACAAATTTCAAGGTAAAACCATAGAGATTCGTTGCGCCCATAAAGTTGGTTATAACATTCCCATCGAAGCGACAATCTCCTCCTGGGAAGAGGATGGTGAACTCTATTTTTCCGCAGTTGTGCGAGATATATCCGAACGTATCGCCATTGAGGAGAGAAACGAGCGGATATTACAATCACAAATAGCCATCAGCACCCTTTTAAAAACCTCCATGAAGCCTCTATCTCTCTCGGAGCTACTCCAGGAAGCTTTAGAGACCATACTATTTGTTCCCTGGCTTTCTACTGAGTCTAAAGGGGCAATATTTCTGTTGGATGAAGAGACAAACAGGCTGATTTTAAGAGCGAGCAACGGGCTGCAAGAGCGGATATTATCCCTGTGTTCAAGCATAGAGGTGGGTTACTGCCTGTGTGGTTTGGCGGCACAAAATCGGCAGATTGTTTTTAAAAGCCATGTAGACAATGACCACACGGTGTCAATTCCCGCTCCTGACGATCATGGTCACTACTGTTTGCCGATTATTTTCGATGATAAACTTCTCGGTGTCTTAAATGTCTATGTACCTGCAGGACATCCAGAGATACAAGAGGAAAAAGAGTTTTTAAAAGCCATATCCGATACTCTAGCTGGTGTAATTACCCGTAAGGTTGGTGAACAGGATCTCAAGTCAGCAAAGGAGGCCGCAGAGATTGCCAATCAGGCAAAGTCCGACTTTCTCGCCACAATCAGCCATGAAATTCGCACACCCCTAAACGGTATCATCGGCATGACAGAGCTACTGATGGAGAAACATCTCTCCAGTAAAAAGCAGTTCTATGTGGAGATGATCAAAACCTCTGGTGAGGCACTTTTACGGGTAATCAACGATGTTTTGGATTTATCCAAAATTGAGGCAGGGGAGATAAACTTAGAGGAGATAATATTTGATCTGCGGGATACAAGAAAAGAGCTGCGGGATCTTTTTGGTGAACTTGCAACAAAAAAGGGCATCCGTTTTCGCACTAGAATCTCACAGAATGTGCCTAAATTTGTCATTGGCGATCAACACAGAATCCATCAAATACTTATAAACCTTTTAAGCAACGCGATGAAATTTACCGAAAGTGGTGAGATATCATTGCGAATTGATGCTGTTGAGAAGAGAGGAAAATCTTGGATAGCCTTTAACATTGAAGATACCGGAATTGGTATCCATCAGGATGTACAAGAGACTCTGTTTCAACCATTTACCCAGGCCGACACATCTACAACCCGAAAGTTTGGTGGCAGTGGTCTGGGTTTAACAATATGTAAAAAATTGACCTCCCTGATGAGCGGTGAAATATCCCTGAAAAGCGAGCCGGGCAAAGGTAGCTGTTTTGTTGTCACCATACCCATTAAAAAGTCCGATGCAGAGCCTGTAACTGTTGCTCCTGCCAAAAAACTGGAGAAAATCTCGTTCTCGAAAAAGACACAGATTTTGGTTGTTGAAGACAACGTCGTAAACCAAAGGCTTTTCCAGATTATACTGAAAAACATGGGCATAAAAACTGAGGTAGCCAACAACGGTATCGAAGCTTTAGCCATGCTCGATAAAAATGTTTACGACATGGTTATGATGGACTGCCACATGCCGGAGATGGACGGCTTTGCTGCAACCTCTGCATGGCGGGCAAAAGAGGCTCTTAATAGCAAAAAAACAAAAACCCCAATAATAGCCGTAACCGCCAACGCCATGCGCGGTGAAAAAGAACGCTGTTTAGGTGTAGGCTTCGATGCCTTCTTAACCAAACCAATTGATAAAACAGAGTTGCAAAAAATGTTGATGTTATATATCGACGAAAAAAAATATACTATTAAAAAATAGCTGTTTTTATCAATAAAAAAACCAACCATCAATTTATGTTGACCCTTTATCCCTCTCAACCCAACGGTGTATGCGGTTGATGATTTTTTTTTGCTCTTCTTTGCTTAAACTAGCGTATAGAGGTATGGCCAGGCTTTGCTTTTGTAGTTTGCTTAACGGTTGGTCATCTTCTACATCTGGTAGGTGATACCAAATTGGTGGGGCAGCGGCTATTCCGGCTTTGTTTAAAAACAGCTGTAGCTCTTGTTGTTTTGTCTGGTTTGTTAGTTGAATGATAAAGCTCTCCCATCTTCTTCCGCCAACTGGTGATGGGGGTAGGGTAATGCTGTTTTTTGTATATAGTTCAAGGTAACGTTTTGCCAGTTTTTCACGACACTCGATTAGATCATCAAGCCTTTTTAGTTGCGACAAACCCACACTGCAAATAGCTGCGGCAGGGGCTTTTAAACGGTCTTTTCTCATAGCGCAGACAAGCTCGTTATCTTTTGACAGCAGCAGACAAGTTGCTCCACCCTGCACCATTCTATTACCGTCTAGCAGTAGCAGTTGGGCTTTGCTGGTAAATCCTTGCTCTGGGTTTATGGGTTTTAGAATTGCAGAGATATCCTCAACCGTCTTTTCAAAGCCGCTATCCATCGTTGCTGGTATGCCAAAGTTGTGTTGTACCAGACGGTTGATTTTTTGCCCTGCTGGTTGAGCTACAGATTGAAAATTTTTATCATTCCATCTCTCTTGCCCTGTAGCTGATAGCACATTTTGAATGTTGGGGTTAAGCCAACAGTTTAGCAGTGCCTCTTTCCAAATTGGGTGGAGTAGGGGGCTGCAATATATTTGACAACCCGGCTGTAGGCCCAAGATATTTTTTAAATTTAATATCAGCTCATTGGGATCAGCAAAAGCGACACAACCTCGCTGCCAGATATCCTCCCAGGCCGACTCCCATTGCTTGACCAAATTATCGTCAGCCAAATTATTGCTGCCGATCTGTTTTAAAAATTCTCTCTTATCTTCTTTGCTAAAATCAGGGCGAGTTAGGGGAATGGTGATTTTACCATGATGTTTCATGAAGTATGTTCACTATTTAAACAATAATAAAACAGGTTGCCAACACTAAATATCAGGTGGTGATACAAACCCTGATTTGCGCAGAATATCTTGTCCATCACTACCACGTACCCAAGCTAGAAAATCCCTGGTTCTACCTTTAGGATCCCCCATGGTATACATAAATAGAGGACGGGAGAGGGGGTATTTGTTATCCAGCGTGAAGGCCGCTGTGGGAGGTATGCAACCCTGCTGCAAAGTTGTTTTGGCTACACAGAGGGTTTTGATGCTGCTGTTTAAAAATGCCATACCAGAATAACCGATGGCACAGGGGTTTTTGGCGACTTTATCTACCACCTTTTTCGATGAGTTAAGGGTAACTAAAGATCTGTTGAAATGTGCCCGTTTACCGAAAATTTCCTGACGAAAAAAGGCGTAGGTTCCCGAGTTGTTTTTGCGGCTAACCCGGACAATCTCCCCGGATTCACAACCTGGAACAGTAACTCCCAGGTCTGACCAATTGTTATATATAGAACTTTTTTTATATATTCCAGCTAGCTGTGCAATGGAAATACCGTTTAATGGATTGTTATTGTGAACAAAAATTGATAACGCATCCAAGCCAACTATAATTGCATAGGGTTTGTTGGAAAATCTTTTTTTGATTAGTAACTTCTCTCTTTTGCGCAGCATTCGGCTGGTGCTGGCTATCTCTATGTGACCGTTTATCAGAGCCGCAATTCCATTACCAGAACCACCACCTGTAACTATTACTGTAGATCCAGGATTTTTTTTGCTGTAAACCTTGCCCCACTCATTTGCCACATCTGCCATGGTATCAGAACCCTTTATGCGTATTAAATTATCCCCACCCATTGCGATGCTGCTGCTAAAAACCGTGAGTGTAACTGCTAAATAAGCAAATAATTTTAAGGTATTATGATACATGGTCATTATCTCCTGTTTTAGATACTTGTAGAAGATTTTACACTATTTATATGCCCAAAAGCAAGTTTATGAGTGTTGTTTCAGCAGACAAAAAAAAGCCCCAGTGGGGTAGTACTGGGGCTTTTTTTTTAATTAATTTAAAAGGTTAGAAAGGTGATACACGGGCTTGAATGCCGGTATAATTGGTTATTTTAGCCATAGCCTGATTTGCTATCTCATGGTTGGGGAAAGGTCCTGAGCGTACTCTCTGATAGGTTTGACCTTGTACCAATGATGCCTCTTGTTGTGTCGGCAGCCCAATGGCGTTGATCTTTCTTTGAATATCATCTGCATGGGTCTGTTCAAGATATGAACCTAAGTCAACAAAAAAACCGTTATTCTGGCTCTGTCCACTAACTTGTGGCTGTGGAGCATTTGGCGGAATATTCTGCCTCTGAGGTGCTGGATAGTCAGATGTCTGTTGATAGCCAGGTGCAGGGGCATTGGGTATCTGCCGGGTCTGTTGTGGTTGATAACCAGCTGGCGCGTTGGGTGGTATCTGCTGGTTTGGTTGCCCCTGATAAGCAGCAGGTTGATAACCAGGAGGCGCGTTAGGTATCTGTTGGGCTGGTTGTCCCTGATAAGCAGCAGGTTGATAACCAGGAGGCGGTGCAGCTTGTGGTGCTGCCGGAGGCGGTGCGATACCACCTTGAATAGCCTGTTGATGGTTTACAATCTGCTTTGGTTGATTTGTGAAATCCAGATATGAACCACCTTGAGCTGCTACAGGCATCATACCTTGAGTTGCTGGTGCACTTACCATAGCTGGGTAGCTAGGTAGAGAATCTTCTGTCGGCTGCATGACCATATGCTGTGGCTGGTTGCTGATTGCTGCTCTGTGCTGTGGTCTTTGGGTCTGATAACGGTTCATCATACCATTACTGTTTTTAGGGGAGTCATGACCAACAATCACAGGACGTAGGAAGACAACCAACTCTGTTTTTGTAACTATACGATCTTTATGGCTGAACAAAAAGCCCAAACCGGGAAGTTTGCCAAGCCCTGGCAGACCGTTGGAGGTGTTCTCGATTTTATCCTGCATAAGTCCACCCATAACCGCAACCTGTCCACTATGGATACGCATGACAGTCTCCATCTCCTTTACCTCAATCTCTGGGATTGGGCTGGAGATGTCTGTTCCCAGACCGTTGGCTGTGGTTGCTCTTAAAGCTGGGTTGGGGTCATTGACCTCTTGGGTGATTCTGGTAATAGTCGGGCGTACATTCATGGTTACAATACTGTCTTTGGATATCTGAGGAGTAACACTCATAATCAGACCAACAGGTACTGTGTGAATTTCCGTATCAAAAGTTGGTGTTGAGTTAACTGTATTGGTATCACCAGTAACACTTGTTGTTGAAGTGGTGGATTTCATGGTGAAAAATACTTTATTTTGTACCACTTTCAGCATGGCTGGCTGATTGTTTAGAGCTGTGATTTTAGGACTTGAAAGCACCTTGGTAGTACCGAAGGTCTCCAATATTTTAATGGCGGCCCTAATTGCAGTGGTAGATGTTACAGCACTGGATGGGTTGGGATCACGCCCCAAGGTAAACAGCTCTCCAGCATTGGAAAAAATACCCTTTAAACCGATGTCGCTGGCAGCATTGAACATCATATCCCAATCGACACCCTCTTGGAATCGGTCGCTCAACTCAACTTCAACCACGGTGGATTCAATCATCACCTGTCTATGTGCGCTACCCATGGTTGCATCTAGTAGCTCTCTGATTCGTTCATGTTGAGATGAGGTAGCATATACTGAAATCTGTCCAGATTCTGAGTTTAGAGCCATGATTCCAGATTTTGGCAGCGCTGGCGCAGCAGCTTCAGCCTTCTCAGGATTATCCTGGGCAGCAAACTGCTCTGGTGTCAGACCAACGAGATCGTTGGCATTTTCTGGGGTCTTGTTTTCAGTTTTTGCTGGCTCATCGCTTGGTATTGCTACACCAGGGTTCAGGATAGTCTCAATATTATTGGAGAGTGTTTTCCAAAAATTATTGGTGGTATCTGTATTAAGGCTGCTTGTTGACATGTTGGAGTCATCATTGGCAGAATTACCAGTACCTAAATTGGCATTTGAGAGTTTGGTTGAAACATCGTTGGAGCTTTTTGACGAGCGAACAATGTTGATATAATCAACCTCATAAATCTTCAGATAGGGCATATCTGGTGAAATAACGATGGTCCCTTCATTTATCTCATAGCGGATATCAACCTGTTTGGAGATCCGGTCTAAAATTTGTGGCAGTGTCTGGTCAATGGCACTCAATGTTACCTTGCCGTCAATACCGGGATAGATGTCAATATTGACTCCTGCATCACGAGCCAAAGCAAAAAGCAGGTCTCTAACTGACATTTCAGTGACGGTTATGGTGTAAACCTCATCTGGAACCTTGGCCTCTGGCTTCTCATCAGGGGGTGTCATCCTGTTAAATGCAGGATTTAACATGGCACTATTACGATACAACGGTGGATCAGTTGGTCGTAAAAAGTGGTCTTTTGATGATTGAATGTTTGATGACTGGCAAGCTGTAATCAGCAGACAACCCATAAGCAACCCTGCCCAGGGACGGACAAGCAGTTTTTTAGGTTTTGTGTTGTTTAACTTGTGGATAAAATTACTGTTTTGTCTTCTCATTGTATTTCCCATCTCGTTAAGATGCCTGCTGGTTTCAGTGGCGGGAGACTCCCTTCACAGGTTTAGGTATATGATGTATAACAATGCAAAACCTTAACTGTGTGACACTGGTTCGTTGGTAAGGGAAGCAAACATTAGGCCAACAGGTTGAATTTGCTATGGGATACAGGTTTTTCATCAATTATTTGCTTTTTTACCTTTGACGTTGCTATTTGGTTGGTAAAAATGTCCATGATTACCGTAAGCTACGGGAAAAAATGACCTCTTTGTTCTCCTTTGTCGTTAAGGCGTGGTATTATGATGGGCTAATATTTTGATTAAGGTGAAATAAGTATGGCGTTGATCAGTGCTCAAGAGGTGTCGGTAGGCTTTGGTGGTCCGTTATTGTTGGAAAATTTGACTTTTTCCATGGAGGCCGGGGAGAGAGTCTGTCTGGTGGGTCGTAATGGAACGGGAAAATCCACCCTGTTAAAACTTTTAGCCCAGGAGATAACACCAGATAGTGGTAAAATTGTGCGTAACCGTGGGGTACGTATCGCACGACTGGAACAAGAGGTTCCAGAGGCTATGTCGGGCAGTACATTTGAAGTAGTCGCTGCTGGTTTGGGTGAATTGGGCCGTCTTATAACAGAGTATCATCAGGTATCCGCCCAGTTGGCAAAAGTGGGTGGTGACAAATTGATGGAGCAGCTGGACCATGCCCATCATGCACTTGATGTCGCCGATGGTTGGGATGCCCACAACCGGGTTTCCACCACCATCTCCCAACTGCGCCTTGATCCAGAACTATCTTTTGTCACCCTATCCGGTGGCATAAAACGTCGGGTTATGCTAGCAAGGGCTTTGGTCTCCCAGCCTGATCTCCTGCTATTGGATGAGCCTACCAACCATCTGGATATTGAATCTATAGATTGGTTGGAGTCTTTCTTTGGCAGTTATAAATCTGCCCTGTTTTTTATCTCCCACGATAGAATGTTCTCAGATAGATTGGCCACCAGGATTTTAGAGCTTGATAGGGGGCAGTTGACCGACTGGCCTGGAAATTTCAAAGCCTACCAAAAGCATAAGGAGGAGGCTCTCCACGCTGAAGAGAAACATAACCAACTGTTTGATAAAAAACTGGCCCAGGAAGAGGTCTGGATTCGCCAGGGTATCAAAGCTCGCAGAACCAGAAACATGGGTAGAGTACGTGCCTTGAGAGCCATGCGTGAAGAGCGTCGGCAACGCAGAGAGAGGCAGGGTACAGTAAATATGCGCATGGAGAATGCCGAAAAATCTGGTAAATTGGTGGTAGAGAGCCAAAATGTATCCCTATCTTATGAGGGGCAAAAATATATCGATAATTTTTCTTTGACCGTTCAACGTGGGGATAAGCTGGGCATTGTGGGGCCAAACGGCTCTGGCAAAACAACACTGTTAAATGTACTGCTGGGAAAACTGACTCCCGATAGTGGCAAAATCACCATTGGCACCAAAATGGAGGTTGCCTATTTTGATCAATTAAGGGCTGCTTTAGACGAAAGCAAAACCGTTGAAGATAATGTGGGTGGCGGACGACAGCAGGTGAATGTTGGAGGTAGGGATCGCCATATCATAAGCTACTTAGCGGATTTTCTCTTTGCTCCAGATAGGGCAAGATCCCCGGTAAAAGTGCTTTCAGGTGGTGAACGAAACAGGCTCCTGCTTGCCAAGCTGTTTTTACGCCCATCCAATATATTGGTTATGGATGAGCCGACAAATGATCTTGATGTTGAGACCCTGGAACTTTTAGAGGAACTTTTGGCGGATTATAAGGGAACACTGCTTTTAGTGAGCCATGATCGGGCTTTTCTAAACAATGTGGTATCGGGGCTTCTGGTTTTTGAAGGTGGCGGTGTAATTGGTGAATATGTTGGTGGTTATGATGATTATCTTCTGCAAACCGCTAAACCCCAAAAAGCTGAAAAGCCGATAAAAAAAGTAAAAAAAGTTATCTCCCAAGATAGTAAAAAGGTGAAAAAACTCACCTACAAAGAGAAGCTGGAGCTTGAATCGCTGCCGGCAAAAATAGAGGAGACTGAAGAGGAGATAGCTAAGATACAGGAAAAAATAGCAAAACCGGAGTTTTATCAGGGGGAGCAAAAAGATGTGGCAGAGGTGTTGAAACGGTTGGAGTCTTTGGAGGTGGAATTGGCTATCTTCTACGAACGTTGGGAATACCTCGAGGCCATATGAAAACTGCAACAAACCCAACCATAGCGACAAAATCAAACCCCCGGCTGTTGGCGGTAGAGGCTGTGGTCAGGGTGGCTCGGGATAAGCTGCCTCTGGCATTAACGGCCCAAGCAGATCTGTTGCAACCAAGGGATAGGGCTTTGGCCTTTGAGATAGCATTTGGCACCATGCGCTATCTATCGTTATTGGATGCCATACTTGCAAGCTGTATTGCCCGACCCATAGCCAACAAACGGCATTTTTTACGTGGGGTATTGCGAACTGCACTCTATCAAGCCCGTTATATGCGCATACCGGACCGGGCAGCGGTAAATGAAGCAGTGGAGATGTTGAAGCTCTCCCCAGAAAAAGCCCACTGTGGTTTTGTTAATGCGGTTTTGCGTAAAGCTGTTAAGGTAGACCCTGATAAATTTATCTCCCAGATTAAAGATAAAACCGAAGCTCTGGCACTGGAATATGCCCATCCGGTTTGGTTGGTTGAAAGATGGTTGAAAGATGAACCTCACAAGCTGGTTGTTGCAAGGTTGGCAGCCAATAACACTCCTCCCACACTAGCATTACGGACAAACACCCTTAAGATAGAATCTTCGGCTCTTCTTGCTGCTCTTGACAGTGTCGGTGCACAGGCAGCACCCAACACCCCGGATGCCATACTGCTATCTTCTGGTGGTGGTGTAGAGGAGCTTGCTGGTTTTTCTGAAGGGTGGTTTGCCGTTCAAGATCAAGCAGCCCAATGGGTGTCACGCTTTTTACAGCCCAAAAGTGGAGAGCATATCTTGGATGCCTGTGCTGCTCCTGGTGGAAAAACAGCTCATCTGGCAGCATTAGCCAATGGCAAAATTGATATAACAGCCGTAGAAAAATATCCCTCCCGGATAAAGCGACTTCAAGATAATTTAAAAAGATTGCAAATTGATTCTGTCACCATTCGTCAAGGTGATGTGAGTAAAACAGAGCTTTTAGCAGGGGAGATGTTTGATAAAATATTGCTTGATGCTCCCTGTAGTGGAACCGGAATAATTCGCCGTCATCCTGAGATAAAATGGCGACGCAAGGCACAAGATATCGATAATCTGGTTAAGGAGCAGCGGGCAATTTTAGAGGCTGTTGCCAAGGTTTTACGACCTGGGGGAGTGCTGCTATACGCTACCTGTTCGGTGGAGTCAGAAGAGAACGAAAAGCAGATTGCAAATTTTTTGGCTAACCACAAAGATTGGCGACGACAACCAATTGAAGAACAGCTAGATTTGGTTGCAGATGAGTTGATAACCAAACAGGGCGATTTTCATGTGGAGCCTGGACAGTTGGGCATGGACGGCTTTTATGCCGCCCGTCTGACACGATTGTTGCCTGACTAATGGAAAAAAGGAAAAATAAAAAAGCCACCCATCCTTATCTCCATAGGATGGGTGGCTTTTTTATTGTGAAGGCGGATTTAATAAAGAGCTATATCAATTACAGTTAAACATTCTTTTTCTTACGGAAATAATTCATAACCGAGTGCACTGTAATAAATCCTTGCAGATTGCCTTGTGCGTTTATTACCGGCAGTGAGCGCAGGTTGAACTCGGCAAGAAGATCGGCTGCTTGATTTATGGACCCTGTTAGGGGTATGCGGATCAGCTGTTGATCTTCGTTTAACTTGACAATTGGTAGTGTGCAGACAGCTTTATCACGAGCGCCCATGGCTTTGGTGCCAAAAAATGGCCCCATTATCTGTCTTAAGTCACTCTTGCTCAACACCCGGACCAGTTTATCGTCTGTGTCGATCATTCCAATATAACGGTTGCCATCATGACGCATGGCATTAATTGCGGTCATAACATGTTCTCCCTCTCTTAAGGTGAACGGTTTTTCTGTCATTACCACTTTTAGCCCCCCCGGCTCATCAGGAACCGGAAGTCCGTCGCTGGTGTCATATTTTGTTGTATCGTCGCCAATATTAAGACCGGTATCATCTGCAGCCAGTTCATCGCCAGCCTCATCTCCTTCGGCTCCTAAAGCTTCTGAAAAATCGTCTGCTACCTCTTCTGAACTCTCCTCTTCCTCTTGGCCCTTGTTACGTTCGGCCATTTCGGCCTCTTCTGCCTCAGTGCCTGGGATCTTTACATTAAGTAGAGGATCGCCAAAGCCCTTGGATAGAAGAATACGACACTCTTCGGAGGGAAAGCTGGCAACCTGCATATCAGCAGTAATGCAGAGATAGGTTCTTTCGGCTTCCAGGGTGTCAATGTCACCCCCTGGCTCAAAACGTTCTGCACTCTCAAGAAAAAGATGACCACCATCCTTCATCTTCTCTTCAACTAGACCGTTAAATACCCCAACAATCTGGTTGGCAACTTCATTGAAGCCCTCTTGGATCTCTTCGTTATATTCACGTGTTTCGACCTGATTCTGGATGACATCCTCACCCATCATCATCATCAAGCCTGTCAAAGCAATGGATGTCGCAACGTCAATAATCAGATGGACATCACCACTATCCAGCCCATCTTCATTGACATAGGCAACACAGCGGTCTTTTTCTAACAGTATCCCTAAATCTTCTGGACCCCTTAAAAGATCTACTGATGTTAAGTTTATCGTTACAGGGGCAGCAGTTAGGGTGTTTAGGTCAGTACCAAGTTTTCCCAAAAAATTAAGAAAGAAAGGCCTGACTTCTTTGTCTAATGTCTCTGGAGTTTCCATAAATTCTTCGCTCGCAACCTGCAAATATATAAAGGGTATTCGAGTACGTTAGGAGGGAGAATGCAAATTGTGAGCCATAAATGTCAATAAAAAAATGCCTTTTACAAATTTTAAAATCTACCACCTTTATATCTGGAAAGGCGGTAAAGGCCATTATCCTAGAAACGGCGGTTGGCGGTGCGTGCTGACAACTGCTGTTTCTAGGATTATCCCATATTGGTTAAGATCATCATCTTACTAGTGTATGCAATATACCAACAAATTTTTATATTTTGCTGCTCGAATTTGCAATTGACAAAAGGGGGTTGCTAAAAATGTAATGGGGGAAATGCTGATATCTTTGTGTATACAGTAGTTTAAGTGGTTATCTAAACAACAATGTCACTTAATAATAAAATATTTTTTTAAAAGTTCTTAAGATAAAAAACCCAATACCGATAAAAAGAGTAAGAAGATTTTTGGGAGATTATCAAAATATAGAAGTGTGTTGATTTATATCTGACTTTTTTGGTTTTGCGTTAAATCAGCTTGTACAACATATAAAAAGTAACCCGTAGGCTCTATGTAAAAAGAGCCAGATTCGGAGGAGTAAATTGTAATGGCCATAACTATAAACGCCAGTATTGCTTCAATGCACGCCAGACGCTCACTGGATAAGAATACATCTGCCCTCAATGTATCACTATCCCGTCTTGCTTCTGGATTGCGCATTAACTCTGCGGCTGATGATGCAGCTGGTTTAGCTCTGAGTACCCGTATGACGGCTGAAATATTGAGTGCAAACGCTGCAATAAAAAATGCCAACGACGGTATCTCTTTGATGCAGGTGGCTGATAGCGCTCTTGTTGAGACAACAACTGCTCTCCAGAGAATTCGTGAATTGGCGGTGCAGGCAAACACCTCTACCATATCAGGAACCGATCAAAACAATCTGCAACTTGAAGTGACTGAGTTGATGCAAGAGATACAGCGTATATCAACCACAACAGATTTTAATGATGTAAACCTTCTTGATGGAACCTACTCAACAGGTGCCAACGTTTATCAAATAGGTACAGAAGGTTCACAAACAATTGCTGTTTCCATAGCAGGTGCTTCTGTGGCAAAGATAGGAGCTTCCACAGGCATAGGAAATGACGGTATTAGTGTAGGCTCAGGGGCGTATGCTTTGGGATATATCGCTTCGACTATTGTTAATGTAGACGTTGCAATAGATTCTGTATCAGCAATTAGAGCCCAGATTGGAGCATACCAAAGTCGTCTGGAGTCTGTAGTCAACAGTTTGAGTAGCATGGCTGAGGTAACTGAGGTTGCTAGATCCAGAATTACCGATGCCGATATTGCCCAGGAGACTGCCAATATGGCCAAGCTTACTATTTTGCAACAGGCTGGTATTGCGGTAATAGCCCAGGCCAATCAACAGCCATCTATAGCTTATAAGCTGTTGTCCGGGGTCGGTAATTAACCCTGCTTAGGGAGTTGAAAGACATTTTTTTTGCAGGTTTTTTTTCCACCAAAAAATTGTACCATAGAGAAGTAGCGGTGGTAGGACCATTAGATATTTATCAGTTGTCCCCACCGCTGTTGCCAACAAATCAGGGCGGAACAGCCCTATACATACCAGCAATAACAGTAACCGTTCCCACCATTTTGCATGTCCGGCGTTCCAACCCATAATGGCAGATACAAACGCAAACATAGCAAGTGTCGCCAAACAGAATAGCCCCACCCAAGCCATCCAGCTATCGATCCAAATCCAACTACTAGCACGCATAGCCGAACCTCCCGGCTCTATACCCTGAATCAATATCAGATCGGTATTGAATATGAACATAAATGGCAGAATTGCCGTCCGCATATCATAGGTAAAACCCTGAATACCAGTTTTAATGGGGTCGCTATGGGCTATGGCAGCAGCGGCATATGCTGCTAAACCTACCGGCGGTGTGTCGTCTGCTAATATACCGAAATAAAAGACAAAAAGATGAGCTGCAATTGCAGGTATCAGCAGCCCACTATCACCACCAAGTTGCACAACAATTGGGGCGGTCAATGAAGCCATGACAATATAGTTGGCTGTTGTAGGTAGCCCCATACCTAAAATCAGGCTGGTTATTGCGGTAAAAACCAGTACCAGCAGCAGATTACCCATGGAGATTATCTCAATAACCTCCATTAATCGCTGTCCTAAACCTGTAAGGGTAATCGTACCAACTACCAACCCGGCAGCTGCTGTGGCAAGGGCAATTGGTATCATATAACGCGCACCATCAACAAGGCCGTAATAGAGGTCGCTAAATCCTTGGTTAAAGCCTTGAAGTATGGATGTTTTATGGATATAGGCCAAAATTGGTTTTTGCAAAACCATAATAACCATAACCATCATTATGGCATTAAACGCTGCCAGACCTGCCGATTGTCTTTCTATCACCAATGTATATATCAATAGGAGTACTGGTAGTAAAAAGTGAATACCAGAAATAAATGTCTTTAAAATAGGTGGTAGCTGCTCTTTGGGAATTCCCTTTAGTTTGAGTTTACATGCCTCTAAATGGACCACATAAAATAGACCCAAATAGGATACAACAGCAGGAATAAAGGCTGCTTTTACCACCTCTACATAGGATATACCGAGAAATTCCGCAATAATAAATGCTGCCGCTCCCATTATCGGAGGCATTAGCTGCCCGTTGGTGGAGGCAGCAACTTCAATGGCGCCAGCTTTGGTTGGCGGAAAACCCAACTTTTTCATTAACGGTATGGTAAATGTGCCGGTGGTTACGGTGTTGGCAATGGAGGAGCCGGAGATCATACCTGTCATGCCGGAAGCAGCAATAGCGGCTTTTGCCGGGCCACCCCGATATCTTCCTAGAGCAGCATAGGATAGTTGAATAAAATAATGACCAGCCCCAGCCCGGTCCAGGAGTGCACCAAACAGCACAAACAGAAATACAAAACTTGCCGAAACCCTTAAGGGAACCCCATAAATACCCTCTGTAGTTAGGTACATATGGTTGATGATTTTGTTAAGAGATGCCCCTCTATGGGCTATGATTTCCGGTAGTGATGGACCAAAATAACAGTATGCCAGAAAAATTGTGCCGATAATCATCAGGGCTGGTCCCAAAGTACGTCGGGAAGCCTCAAGCAAAAACGTCAGGGTTATGACGCCAAATATGATGTCTTGAAGTATGGGAACTCCTGGCCTTAAGGCGATTGCATCATAGTTGATCACCACATAGATTGCAGCAAAGCCCGATAACACTGCAAAAGCGATATCAATTAATGGTATTGCCTCCCTTACATAACCTCTTTTTCTGGGAAAATAGAGGTAAGCCAGAGTAATGGCAAAAGTTAGATGGATGCCACGCACCAAAGTATCATTTATCGCTTCTCTCACTACCCACAGTTGAAAAATGGACCAACTCAAGGCTAGAATAGCCAAAATATGTTGATTTAAATTGCTAGCTGGTCTACTTCGCAACTCAGCCATATCTGTGGGGCAAGGGGTGTTAGCTGTTGTTGAATCTGTTCTAAAGGCCATTTGTGGTTCCAATCATAAGGCATTAGTTTGAAATACAACCTGCAAAAAACACTCCGTTTTACCCGCATCAAATGTTTTAAAAAATATCCTGGTATGTTGTTGGTGGGTGTTTTTATAAACATGTTGTGGTTATCACCAAGCTGGGGGGTAACCTGCCCCACCTCTGTGCAGGATGTTGAGGTAACTGCAAAATTTGTAAAAGCAACCCCAACAATCAACAACCAGGTGTCCCAAAGACGTTTATCAAGAAAAATGGGGCGGCGTAAAGATGGGTCTATGACCCTTGGTTTGACACAAAGCGGGTTATATATAAAGGTTTTAAGTACATTTTTGGTTAGAAATTCCAGGGCGACAAAAATATCATGTGTCAGTCTAAAAGAGGTGCAGGTTGAATATGGCTTTAAAAAGACAGGGATACTAATTGATAAACACTATCGCCCTGGTAGCTGTGAATATGATGTGATTTATCAACATGAAGCCCAGCATGTCAACATTATGAACACCAAAGGCAAAAGCTATTATCGCTGGATAAAACATGAGATGGCAAAAAGGGTTGCATTTATTAAACAGCGAAAGACAAAAAGAGCAAGACGCGCCCAGAGAAAAATAGCTGCCCAGGTAAAAAAAGTTGCTCAAGGGTTGGTAGCACAGATGAATAAGAGTCTCTCAGCTGCCCATGCAGTTATCGATACACCCGAGAATTATCGTCGAACCCAAGAGTTATGTTCAAACTGGTAAATAAAATATTGAAAATATATGGTTTAGGTGCAACTGTCACTTGGGTTATTGTTGACATTTGTGGCATACTGGCAAAGTTTAATTTGGTCAGGAAAAAAATTTTTATAAATTGTTCGTGTTTAGTTTGTAAGTGGAGGGTTGTTCAATGCAGATAAGGCAGATTCTTCTGTATGGTATTATTGTTTTCTCTTTTATCTTGTTGATAGGGGGATTTTGGTATCGAACTCTGCCTGATCTGGAAATTGGTAAACGGTTGGTTGATAACTCATGTGCTGTTTGTCATGACCTTACAGCAGAAAAAAAACATGAACGCGGGCCATATCTCTGGGGAATATATAACCGTCCTGCCGGATCTTCAGGGTTTAATTATAGCGAGGCTTTTTTGGCTAAACTGGAGAGAGGCTCTTTTATCTGGGATGATGAAAATCTAGAAAAATTTATCACCGACCCAAAAAAGTTTATTCCAAGAACAGCCATGGGAAAGCATGATGCTAAACATCCTACAGCTTTTACCGGAATAGTGAGTTCATCAAACCGCGAAGATGTGCTGGCTTATTTAAAGACTCTACGATAATTATTAAAATATTTTTGTAAATACCTATTTGGAAATTAGTGGAGGTGTTGTGCGCTGGGTGTGGATGTTTTTAAAGCTGATGGTTGCGGTGGGGGTGGTCTGGTTTCTCTTGAATCAGGGAAAGCTTGACCTATCCCTGTTTGTCGATGGCTCCATAGGTTTTAAAATCATTATCGTCACCCTTTTGTGTAACATTTTTACCTTCTTTTTTATGGCTATGCGCTGGAATGTTCTTTTGCGCAGTCAAAAGGTAACACTCCCTTTTCGATGGGTTCACAGCATGACCTATCTATGTGTCTGTTTTAATTTGCTGGTTCCTGGTGCAGTTGGTGGTGATGCCCTGCGCATGGGCTATGCTGCCCAAGCAGTTCCAGAGCGCAAGGGAGCGACTATTTTAACAGTTTTTGCCGATAGGTTTATCGGCCTTTATGCCCTTTTGGTCCTTAGTTTTATCGGTGTCTTGATCTCATTCTCAGCGGTAATGTCTGTCACCCCCCTTAAATTCATGTTTTTTGCAGTATCTATCATTGTGGTAGGTGGTCCCTTGGCAGTTGTTGTTCTATTGACACTTCTACCACGTATTACCTGGCTTAGAAGCTATATCGATACCCCACACCCTGGCCGCATTTGGCAAACGATCAACACCATCATCGATGCTGTACGGCATTTTGTCAGTGCAAAAGGTAAAGTAATTTTAGCTATATTTTTTTCGATGTTGGCGCAGATTTTTCAGGTTATCTCATTAGTCTGGATAGCCTATAGTTTGGATATGTTGACCATACCAGCCGAGAATTTTTTTGTGGCAGCACCCCTGGCGTGGGTAGCAAATGTTATTCCCATATCCCCCGGTGGTTTGGGAGTAGGAGAGGCGGCATTTGATCAGATTTGTCACTGGATGCAACCGGTTGAAATTGTCACTGCCTTTGGCACCGTTTTTTTTATCAACCGTATCTTTCAAATGCTAGCCAGTCTACCAGGGTTTTATATCTATATTTTCTACAAACACAAAAAATCAGCAGCAGTTTCAGACTAACTCTGCCAACCCGATAATATAGGTCAGTTGCTGCCTTTGGTTGTATGCTCTGCAAACCCCATTTGTTGAATTTTTTTGGAACCTCTTTTGTTTGTCAAATATCACATAAGAAAAACCTGTTCATGCACTGGGTAAGACCAATGATGATAGATTGCTACATATAACATTTACTTTTTCGAGAATATAATACGCTGATCCGCGTAATTGCAGCTAGAGACATGCACAAAAAGGAGCGGTTACGCTATGGCCGGGAAACATAAACAGCCACCAAGTTTTAAAACTGAGACCGAAGAACGGGAGTTTTGGGAGTCAAACGACTCATCCGACTTTGTAGACTGGAAACAGGCTGAACGGGTTCGCATGCCCAACCTGAAACCATCTACCAAGGCCATATCTCTTTGCCTGCCAGTCTCACTGTTAGAGCAGATAAAAATAACTGCCAACAAGCAGGATGTACCTTATCAGTCACTTATCAAGATATGGTTGGCGGAAAAAGTGGGGGTGGTTTGATTATTGAGAATAGTCAAACAATCCATAAGGCTGCTCTAAATATTTCCTTATATGCTTGATCTTTTGACTTAACCATTCTTAACAATAAGATTTGGTTCGTATATATGATGAGAAGACCAGTGGGTGTATCTCAATTTAGTTGTTAAGTATCTATTAACTGGTTTAGTTGCTGCAAAACTTTTTTTGGGGTGGTCTCTTGAAAACAGGCTGGTGTAATGGGGCTGTTATTTTTAAGGGGGCAGCTACGTTTTTTGCAGGGGGCCAAATGGCAACTACCTGTTAAATGTTTATGGTTGTGGGCTACCGTACCGATTTTTGCCGGGTCGGTGGGTCCGTATAGGCATATTGCCGGGCTGCCAACTGCAGCTGCTAGATGGGCAGGGCCGGTATCAACTGTCACCACCCCTTTGGCTTGGGCCAGTAGTGTTGCCAGTTGGGTCAGTGTCAGCTTTTGGGTAACATGACACCTGTTTGGAGCTGCTTTGGCTAGATATATGGCCCGTTCTCTCTCTTGGTCATTGCCCCATGGCAGAACTATATCATTATGTTGTCCGGCAAGTTTGCATAGCTCAAACCAATACTCCTGGGGCCAATGTTTGCTGACCCATGTGGTGCTGTGGAGAAAGACCAAATAGCTATTTACACCCCCAAGACCCATGCTGGCTAAATCGATCTTTTTTAAATCCACACCATAATCTACCGCTGATTGCGGCAGTGGATAGTTTAGAGCTTGCGCAAAAATCATACGGTTTTTTGTGATAGCGTGGATGCTACGATCCATTGCCATTTTATTTTTATAAAAGAGGCTGGCTAAAGGCTCTCTGGCTGAATTACCATCCAGGCCCCAAACCGGGCCGTGGGCTAAACTGGCAGGAATGGCACTTTTTAGCAGGCCTTGATTATCAATTATCTTGTCATAACCACAAGCTCTTATGTCGCTGAAAAATTGGTAAAGATCATCTCTATTACTTTTATTGAACAGATTTTTTCGCACCCTACGCCAGGGTAGTGGGATGACTTTATCAACTGCAGGATGCCAGGATGGTATCTCGGCAAAGTTCTCTTCTACCACCCAATGGAATTTAATATCCCCAAGCTGTCTCTTGGCATCGGTAATGCTGGGCAGAGTGTGGATTATATCTCCCAATGATGAGGTTTTTACAATAAGCACATTTTTTGTGTTGGAGTTGATCATTGTCGGATGCTGGCAAGCTTTTGCAAAACTACCGTTG
Source organism: Magnetococcales bacterium (assembly GCA_015232405.1). Taxonomy (GTDB): domain Bacteria; phylum Pseudomonadota; class Magnetococcia; order Magnetococcales; family JADFYX01. The sequence goes on from JADFZS010000074.1 coordinate 20,785, forward strand.
GTGAAATTTCTTCCAAACAGCGCAGGTGTTTTTCTGGACACTCTCTTTTAAAACATGGGGCGCATTGTAGGTTAAGTGATATGGCATGGGCCTTGGGGCCAACTGGTGGGGTGTGGTTGGGGTCTGAAGAGCCATAAATTGCTATAACCGGAACTCCAAGAGCCGCTGCAACATGCATAGGGCCGGAATCGTTACAGATAACACCATCTGCTATTGAGAGAATATCTACCATCTCAGCAAGGGTGGTGCGTCCACTCAGATCATAACCGTTGTTGCCAGCGTGCTTTGCAATATTTTGACATAGCTCCTTCTCCTTGGCAGAGCCAACTATAAGGATGTTCCAACCTTCCCTTGCCTGTATCTTGGCTACCGTCGAATAGTGGTGCCGAGGCCACTGTTTGGCTTCTCCATATTCTGCTCCTGGGCAGAGGACAAGATATGGCTGACCATTATCTGGAACTTCGAGTCTTTGCAATAGTTTTTTAGCTTGTTTGGGCAGTGAGGTAAAGCTTGGGGTAGGGGGATTTTCCGGCATCGCCTCATCTCGCCCAAGACCCAGAGCGATAAAACGGTCGGTGGTTTTTGGTAGTCGCTTTTTGTCAAGGGGACGGGCATCGTTTAGAAAGCCCCAACGCATCTCACCGATAAACCCTGTTCGCAGTGGGATTTTAGCGTGAAAAGGGATGAGGGCCGATTTTAAAGAGTTGGGCAGTACAATGGCCTGTTTATATCTGCCAACAAGTGACCGTCCCAATTTAAAACGGGCAAAAATCCCCAGTTGACCATGGCCTAAAGGGTTTGCAATGCTTTTTCGCACCTCCGGCATTCGTTCTAAAAGCTGGCTGCTCCAGGCTGGAGCCAAAACATCAATTGGGGTTTTGGGCTGTCGCTCTTTTAACAGTTTAAAAAGTGTTTGGGCCATGACCATATCCCCAACCCATGAAGGTCCAACTACCAAAATTGCCGAGTTGTCTGAATTTTCCAGGGGTTGGGAGTTATGCTCTTGACTATCACTCTTTTCAGCCATTTTCAGACCATGCCACGGCGTTTTTGATCGGCCACAAAGGTGGCAACTCCATCTTCCAAAGATTTAAATGGTTTATCATAACCAGCTTTTCTCAATTTGCTTATATCGGCCTCGGTGAAGTTTTGATATTTTTCCAGAAGACCTTCAGGCATAGAGCGATATTTCAACTTACCTTTACCAATAATTTTAAACAGGGTTTTGGCAATGGCGTTAAAGCTCCGGCTTTTTCCGGTTCCCACATTAAATGCTCCATGAATGGGAGTGGAGGAGTCGGCTAAAAAGAGGTTTACAGCAACAACATCACTCACATGGATGAAATCTCGCCTTTGGGCGCCATCTTTATAACCACCTGAGCCACGAAAAAGTTTTGCCTCCCCTGTTTTGCGAATCTGGTCATGGAGCTGATAGACCATGGAGGCCATGCGACCTTTATGCTCTTCACGTGGTCCGTATACATTGAAATAGCGCAAGCCAGCCACAGTTGATTTTACGTCGGGTAGAAAACGGGCGACATACTGGTCAAAAAACAGTTTGGAATAGCCGTAGACATTCAGGGGATTTTCATTATCTGGATGTTCAACAAAAACGGTGCTATCACCATAAGTTGCCGCACTTGAAGCGTAGACCAAAGGGGTTTTTTTGCCAACGGCAAAGTGAAATAGCTCTTTGGAGTAGGTAAAGTTGTTGTCCATCATATATTTACCATTATACTCCATGGTGTCAGAACATGCCCCCTCATGAAATATGGCTGCTATCTTCTCATCTTTAAAGATACCCCTATGCAGGTTCTCCCTAAACTCGGTTTTATCCATGAAGTCAGCATATTCAAGATCCCTCAGGTTGAGGAATTTCTCCCCCTTGGTCATGTTGTCCACGATGAGAATATTTTTCTCTCCACGTTGATTGAGACCTGCAACGATGTTTGCACCAATAAATCCAGCTCCGCCGGTAACGATATACATGTTTAATTTATTCCTTTGGGGTTTTGATGTTATCCATGATTCGGCTACTGCTATGCCCTTCCACAAGGGGAATCAAAGCCACCTGGCCTCCCCATGATTTTACCTGGGATGCACCAACTACGGTCTCCTCGGTGTAGTCGGCCCCTTTTGCCAATATGTCTGGTCTAACAGAATTGATAAGGGTCAACGGGGTCTCTTCATCAAACAGGATGACCATATCAACAGATGCCATTGCTGCCAGTACTCTGGCTCGGTCTTTTTCATGGATGATAGGCCGGGATGGACCTTTTAATTTTCTGACGGATTTGTCAGTGTTAAGGCCGATAATCAACCTGGAACCCAGGTTTCTGGCATCCTCCATGTACGTCACATGTCCAGTGTGCAGTAAATCAAAGCAACCGTTGGTAAAGACAATTTTATCCCCGGCTTTTTTCCACCCCTCTATCTGGGTGAGGGCGGATTGCAGGGTACATATTTTTGCCGACTGTCCCATGGCCTCCTCTGAAGAGAGGGCTGCTATGAGATCAAGTTGATTTATCGGTGTTGTACCAACCTTACCCACAACAACCCCAGCAGCCAGATTTGCCAGATGCAGAGCATCCATCTTGTCCAGCCCCACCGCCAACCCTGCTGCAAAGGTGCTGACAACCGTATCACCAGCACCCGATACATCGTACACCTCACGGGTGACAGCAGGTATACGTTTTGGTCCTGAGTTTGTGTCCAAGAGGGCGATACCCTGTTCACTTAAGGTAACGGTGAGAAAGTCCAGGTTAAGATCGTCACACATTTTTTCCCCTGCACTCAACAGACCAGGGAGATCTTCAATGGGAAATGGCAGTGCAGTAGCCAACTCTTTACGGTTGGGGGTTAGGGTGGTCGCACCTCGATATTTTTTGTAGTTCACCCCTTTGGGGTCTACCAAAATAGGAATTTTCATCTTGTTGGCAGATTCAATTATAGCTTGACAAATCTCTTCACTGAGCACCCCTTTGCCATAATCCGAAAGAATTACAGCCCCTGGAGTTGGTTCCAGATTTAGCTGTTTTAATATCTGCTGTAACAGCTTTTTGCCAGCCTCTTTGGCGATGGGTTTGGTATCCTCCCGATCAATACGCAGCATCTGTTGATGACCGCCTATGACACGGGTTTTGGTGGTTGTGGGCCAATCTTTTAGTATCTGTATGCTGCTGCCATCAATTACCGATAGTGCGATTAACTCCAGCAAGCGGTCCCCTTCGCTATCATCACCAACCAAACCAACCAGACGGGCATGGATGCCAAGGTTGCTAAGGTTCAAGGCAACGTTGGCTGCTGCTCCAGCACTCTCTGTCTCTCTGTCCAGCAGAACAACAGGAACAGGAGCCTCTGGGGAAACCCGTGAAACTCCTCCCCATAGATAACGGTCCAACATTATATCTCCAACCACAAGAACAGATTTGTGATAAAAGCTGCTTTGCAGGGTTTTTAAGACCTTATTTCGATTTTGAAACATATGGTTACGCCATTAAAAAGGGTCAAGATCAGTTCGGTTATATTTGCCTAATTTATGAAAGTTAGCAAAATATTTCTTTCCAGGCAATTTTCCAATGTTTGCCCGTTACCATTAATGTTGCTATTATACCTTATAGACAAAATTAATTTCTTGGAAAAAATATAGATTAAATGGGGGGGGAATTTATTGAATGTCTAGCGGTTTACAAGGTGGTTCAAATAATAAGAGTGAGGATCTTCACCAACAAATCCAAGCAATTATAACTCGCCTGTTACAGGACTCCCTGGAATCGCGCTCCCTTGAGGAGCATCTTCAAGAGGCTCTTTTTCTAATATTGGCAATTCCCTGGATGAACATGGATGCCAAGGGGAGTATTCACATATATGAAAAAAAATCTGACGATCTGTTACTGGTAGCCGAGCAAGATCTACCTGAATCTTTCCATAAAAATTGTAGACATCTCCCCATAAGAGAATCCCTATGTAGCCAGGTGATCTTCAATAAGGAGATGCGTTATTATAAGGATCATGATCCTAAATTTGATCCAATGTTTTTAGGTATGGAGGACCACGGCTGTTACTGTATTCCCATTTTCTCTAGCGATAAATTGTTGGGGGTATTGCATCTTTTCATTCCCGGTGAATATCAAGAAAACCCAAAAGATTCGAGCTTTTTAAGGGCTATTACCAGCACCATGGCAGGTATAATTGTCCGTTGCCAGCAGGAGATTGAACTACAAATCGCCAATGCTGCACTGGATAGGGCCAACCATTTGATCAGAAAAACCTTTGGTAGTTATCTCTCCAAAGAGATAGTTGATGATATTCTCGACACACCCGACGGTATGCGTCTAGGTGGGGAGGAGAAGACGGTTACCGTGCTTATGACCGATTTACGGGGCTTTACCGCTTTATGTGATCAGATGCCAGCTGGTGATGTTTTAAACATGTTAAACCTCTACCTTGGGGTGATGACCGAGATTCTTCAGGTATATAATGGCACCATAATAGAGATTCTTGGTGATGGTATTCTCGCCCTGTTTGGTGCACCAGTAACCCGTGAAGATGATGCCCAGCGCGCTGTAACCTGCGCTCTGGCCATGCAAAACATCATGCCTGCGGTAAATGCTCGTAACCGGATAGAGGGCTATCCCACCTTGGAGATGGGGGCAGGTATCAACACCGGGATGGTGATTGCTGGTAATATCGGTTCCAATGTCAGGCGTAAGTATGGTGTGGTAGGGCAGACCATCAATATGGCAGCACGTCTGGAATCACTCTCGGTAGGTAGCCAGGTATTGATCTCAGAAAACACTGTAAAAGCCTGTAATGAAGAGCTGCTTATCGAAAAACAGTGGCAGGAGAAATTTAAAGGGGTGCACCATCCTGTAACTGTCTCCCACATTGTCGGTATTGGTGGGCCAGATGGTGGCGTAAAGCTTAGTCGGCCCAAAAAAATAGCCATGCGCCCAGTTGAAACCAAGTTAACTGTCGGGCTGGCAGCAATTGTGGGCAAAAGCATAAGCAACGAAAAATTTTCTGGCAGCATTACAGCTATAGGTTTGCCGTGTATAGAAATTGCCACCTCTTTACAGCTATCGCACCATGAAAATGTCAATATAAATCTTTTTGATGCCAATAATGATATGCT
>JADFZS010000075.1 GCA_015232405.1 Magnetococcales bacterium
GCATCAATACTGGGTCAGGCAAATCAAATTGCACCTAATTTTTTTTAAAACGCCTCGAATCGCTTAAGACGGGATAGAACAGTTGACCATGGATAGCCTATATCCCCACATCACCCTCGGCAAAGACATAATAGCTGTTTTCAGCGGTTATGGTCTGTTGCATATTTTTTGGCAGCTGATAGAAGCCTGATACTGTTTTTTTCTCCACCTCATATGTTCCACAAATCGACAGCCAGCCATCTATACCTGCATAATCAAAGGTAATTATACCGTGGTAGTATTGATTACTTGAATAACGAAGCACGTAGGATAGTAGAGCTTGAATAATTTTCTGCTCTTGATTATCGCACCAGATATCAAGACACTCTAAAAATGTACCTCCCCCCTGCCTGGTATCCCGAAAAATTGCATATCCCACCAGAGAATTTTTGCTATATACACCAAACAAAAGCTTGTTATTGTAGGTTTTGTTACCAAAGCAGTACCAGTTAATGCTGGCAGCGGTACGGGATTTTGTATTTTCAACTATATAGCGACTTTTTTGCCAAAGTTCATCAAACTCCACCCCGGCTTTGCTAATTTTTTCTACATGCAGCTCTGAACTGTTGCGTAGTGGATATAGCCTTTTTTCAATCGCAGAGAGCACCATACCTAGCCATTGAGGGGTTTTATCTTTTGATAGTTTACAAGAAAGTTGTGCTAAAGGGCCGTTATAGACGGTATATTTTTGCCCAAAACAGGTGGGAAATTTTTTCAACCCCAAAAGTTTGTAAAACATATCGGTATCTTTGATGGGGTTGTTTATAATATAGGGGTTGCCAGTCTGTTTTAAATCGGCCAACAGCCTTGCCAACAGTTTCATGGAATATTTACGATATTGTGGTTCGACTCCCCAAGAAGAGCTTATATAGGCGACAACCTCCTTGCCACCTATCTGTATCGGTTGGGGAATTGTACCGACAAAACCGACAATGTCACCACCATCACGTAGCAACAGACCCCGTGTCATACCTGCTTTATAAAATGGATTATCACGCCACCAATGGGCAAAACGGACCTGCCAATAGCTACTATCGGACCCTTTACCGCGAAAGTCCTCCATATATACCGATAGCGGCTCTATATCTTTATCGGTTATATCTACTATCTGTGGTGTGGTGTGGTTCATTTATATCCTGTATTTACATTTTTTTATTGGCTTTAACAGGTTAATCTCAGCTAGCAAACATGTCAAACCCACCCTTATTGCCAACAGAATAACAGAGGTATGGTTATTGCTTTGTTTTCTATTATGTGGATATGTGCCATTATAACGATAAGGGAGCAAGAGTTGTAGCCAACGGCATATTAGAGCAGATAAAACCTCTGCTTCCTAAACGTTGATACCACGATTTTTTATAGGGCATTTGTTAGGTAGAGCAAAAAGATGAAACTATTTTTAATAAGGGAAGTTTCTGAAATACGTGGGGATATTTCCCACGGCCTTGGCATAATTGGTACAATTGCCAAACAGGAGGTTGAGGTAGCGATATTTGACAATAACTCCTTCCACAAAACCTACTCCCCCAATGAGATAATTGAAAGAATCAAAAAGACCGACCCGGACATTCTGGGTTTTCATGTACACACCCACAATTTTTTTGCCACAGCAAAGCTAATCACCCAGGTCAAAGAGGAGTTTCCGTCTCTCTGTTTGATAGCAGGTGGTCTACATGCCTTCCATGAACCAAAGGAGATACTGGATTTAGGTGTCCATGTTGTTGCGGTGGAAGAGGCAGACCTCACCATTTTGCCAATGTTAAGAGCCCTAAAGCCCAGCATTGGGCAGCAGGGTAAATATATATTGAGCCAGGAGGTACAAACCAGCCTTAAGGAGATATCCGGCCTGCTTTTTTATAACCCGGAAAATAGTGAGCTACAGGATACAGGCAGGCCAGAGCTGATTAAAGATCTGGATGATCTTCCATTTGTTGACCATAGCCTTTTCAACCTAGAAGACTACATAAAAAAACCCAGTGACACCCATTATGTTACCAACACCCTGCTAACCCAGCGGGGCTGCCCATTTAAATGCTCATTTTGCCAGGGAACTGACGAAGGGGCATTTAGAATGACAAGGGAAAACTCAGCCGACTATCGTATTCGCTATATTGAATATCTGATGGAAAAATTTGAGCAAAACCACTTTTTCTTTTTTGATGCAAACTTTACCCTCAGCAGAAAAAGAACCCTGGAATTTTGCCAAAAAATGATAGATACCGGGCTAAACAAAAAGATAACCTACTGGTGTGAAACAAATGTGGTCTTAAAGCTGGATAAAGAGCTGTGCACAATGTTAAAGGAGTCCGGCTGTGTGGATATCGCCCTTGGGGTGGAACGCATGAATGAGGAGTCTTTAAAGCTGATTGGCAAAAATAAAAATTTCTCCATCATCCATGAAAATATAAACAACCTGCGTGAATCCGGCATCAGAACAACAGCCAACGCACTTTTGGGTTTTCCTTTTGATACCAAAGAGTCGGTAGAGGAGGAAGAGGCCCTGTTTATGGGCATTATAGATCAGGTGGACTCCATAATGGTATCTGTGGTTCTACCCCTGCCAGGAACCCAGATATATAATGAATCAAACAATAAAAAATGGTATTTCAACGATGATTATGCCACCTGGAAACCACCATTTTATCACTATGCCTACAACTTTAACGGCAATGCCTGGGTTGCCAACTATTTTGATTTAAGCCCCGACACCATGGCGGCTATTCGGGGGATGCGTGAACGTATGCATGCCGTTAGCATTCACCGTATCAACAACCGCTTTGTCTCGGCTCTCTTTTTTATTGTCGAGCTTCTTGCCAAAACATCTCTGTTTTTATTCAACAAAAGCCCACTGTTGGAGAGAATTGTCTTTGGACCTGTAAAATGGGGATATCTATTTCTTTGGAAATTTATGGTCAGTAAATTTTATGTCACAAGATAGCTGAATAGCACTCAAAATAATTGTTAGCTATTCAGGCCTATTAACAAAATTGTAGAATAAATAGGTAATTAGAGTTACCAAAGCTTGAGACAAGTTACCCAAAGCGATATCTATTATCAAAAACTTTCCAATAGCTATTTTATCGACTCCCAACAAAAGCAATATACCTAGCCATCCTGCATCTACAGTGCCTATACCTCCCGGGGTAATTGCAAACAACCCTATAAGGTAAACTACAGGTGCTATAATAAACGCCTCTAATGGAGATATGGATATGCCAGCAGCCCACATCATTAAAATTGTGCCGGATACTGTGGAAAACATTTTTAAAAAGCCGATAACGACTATCAATGAAATATTCAATTTGGCAAAATTTACATCAACAAACAAATTTTTAAATTTTGTAAAAATTGAAAACCGCATCAAATGGTGAGTATGTTTTGATAGCCTGTCGCCTATATTCTTGATACGTTTAAATTTTAGAATTTTTATAAAAACAAACACAGCAAGAATTGAAACCAATAATAGCAATGCAGATTGATTTAATGAGGTTATTTCTAAAATATACAAAAAGAAAGGTAACAAAAATACGACAGAAACTACTAGCTCAGAGAGTTGATCTATAAACTGTGACAGAATACCCTTGGAGACTGGTATATCATAAAGTAGCTTTAATGAGAGCACCCTAACACCAAAACCACTCTGGGGCATCAGGCTGTTAAACAGAAAACTTAACGAGCCAAAATACATAAAGTACCCTTTTCTTGGTACAATATCTGGAACTAAAGTGGTTATTATAACTCTCCATTTTAGTGCTACAAAATAGTTTAACACTCCATAAGTTGCTACAATTAAAAGAGAGTAAAAATAGCCAACATTAAGCAGAGTATCCATGGCTATTTCGGGAGTAATGCCAAGGTTCTTAAAAATAAAGATTAAAATTGTAATGCCTAACGCAAATGAGGCAATAAATTTGATCCATTTTTTTATCTTGTTCTGCTCTTTACTCTCTAATTCAGGTGTAGTTTCACTCATATTTAGCTGTTGGATGCTGGTAGTGAGGTTTTTTGAATCTCTTTTAATTTTTTTCTTCTACCAACCAAAATCCGATAGCCAAGACGTAAGGTCTTTTTAAACTGCATCCAGGAGCGCAACTGCTTTACCTGACGCAACAAAAAATGGAAGCTAAGATAATAACGCAACACCGTTTTATTATAATATGAAGAGAGCTGCTCTTTTGTTAAGCCTTTGGGAACATAGGGAATACCGTGATAATCAAAGCGCGCCCAATCATCAACTACAAACCCCTCTTCCTGGGCTTTGCGGTAGAGAACCGTACCGGGAAAAGGTGTCGCCAATGAAAATGCCACAGAGTATTTTTTCAGCTCACGGGAAAATGCCAAGGTTCTTTGCATGGACTCTTCAGTCTCCCCCGGCAGTCCCAATATAAAGCCGCAATAGACCTTTATTCCCACCTCATCCAACATTGCCAGTGCAGAACGTATCATGGCTACTGTTGTACCTTTTTGAATGGAGGCAAGCATCTCATCATCACCAGACTCCACCCCTATAAATACCGATGTAAGGCCACTTTTTTTCATCAGTTTAAGGGTCTCAAGATCCATATTGTCTGCCCTTAGGTTACAGGTCCAGACCAGATCTTTTTTACCATAATCTATCAGTTTTTGTGCCACCTGCCCGGCCCACTCATTATCGGTATTAAATGTGGCATCGTTTATTGCCAGCTCACGGGCATGGTGTTTTTCATAAAGCAGGGCCACCTCTTCTATTATGCTTTGGGGAGAGCGACTTCTTGTGGCTCCGCCCAGTGTTACCCGTGCAGCACAAAAAGAGCAGCGACCCACACAGCCCCGGCTAAAAAGAACATTTACCAAATTTTTTTTCTCACAAGCTACCGCCCAATAGTTATCCATGGGCAGTGACTCCCAATCTCCAAAGGGCATAGCATCCAGATCATGGATAAAATCACGAGATCCGGCATATTCAACCTCTCCACCCTCTAAAAATGCCACACCTTTTACCCCATCAGCATTTTCACCATTATGCAATTTGAGTAAAAGATCGTGCATGCTCCACTCACCCTCACCAATGACACAATAGTCAACACAAGGGTTCTGCAATAACAGCGACTTATACTCATGGGAAGATGGATGTGGCCCCCCAAGTACAGTTTGAATTTTCGGTAAGTGCTTTTTAACCTCAGCCAAAAAAGCGACAATTTGTGGCAGATGGCAGGTGTAAACTGTCAGGCCAATAATATCCGGCTGTAGATCAACTATATAATCAAGAATCTCTTGACCATTTTTACCATAGCCGTGGGCATCATAAAGTGTGGTATCCCACCCCTTGGACTTTAAAAAGCTAGACAACACAACCAGCCCATATGGTTGCACCAATGAGTCGCAGTTGTCCGGGTCGTCCAGATCGTGGGGCAGATTTAATAATAAAATTTTCATTATTTATTAAGGGTAGCTGTTCCGTAAAGAGTGTTCATCAACCTAAATCCCACAGCATAAACAGCCTTCTGTTTGATGCTGGCATCAGCCGGAATAAAGTTCTCCTTGTGCATAGGTACTGATACATTTTTGCTAAGTGTAAAACCATTTTTTGCAAATAGAGCCGAGACATCATCCCGGTTAAAATGGTAAGGATGGTTTTTATCTAGATGTTTTATAATAGGTTTTAACGGTTTGGCAAAATTTGCCAATGTGTGTACCGAAAAAAGCAAAACACCGTTATCTTTTAGTACCCGGCCCACCTCTTGTAAAAAGGTATCACAGTTTGCAACATGGTCTATGGTGTTGGTTGTAACAATGCAGTCAAACAGATTATCGGGAAAAGGTATGTTCTCTCCCGGTGCTTGTAGTCTCACCCCGCTGTCCGGCATATATTCAAACAGGTCAAACTGTTGATAGAAATCCATCAACGGGTCCATCAGGGCCAGCTCCTTGGGAACAGCGTTGCTATCCATCATATCAATAGCGGCAAAAAAGCCAAACGGCCCTGTGCCTATCTCCAACACCGCCTGATCTTTAAAATAGTTGGCGTTTATCTGCCAATGGCCTAAAAATGGTTTAAAGTTGGAAACCGGGTCGGGTCTATAGTCGGTTTGGGTTATCTTATGCTGCCAGAAGGCTCTTTCTCGCTGTTGAAACTCTCCCCATTGGGGGGCGATATTGTCCGGTATGGGGCTTAGATATACCGCTCCATTTTTCGGCAGTTGGCAAAGATAAGATTCGATACTCATCTAAATACCATATATCCGGTTGTTGATCATTGCGGTACGAATAGCCTCAAAATAGTTGGTGTATGACCTCTCTGTTTTTTGCTTATACAACCCTCTTAACAGCACCATTGGCTGCAACAACATCAACTTGAAAACCCACCAATAAAATGATGGATAACGCAACAGGTTCAAGTTGGCATTTCTCTGGGCCAAAGATAAAAAGACATTACGAAAACGGATAATCTCCTCACGGGGGATCTCAGAGTGAAACTCCTGCTGGTTTTCAGTCAAGGAGAAGGTCAACTCCTCCAAAGCGTTTTTATCCTCCTCGTTAAAATATTCCGTACCCGGCATGGGCATAAAATAGTTTACCGTAGTAAAAGATGGCTTAACCTCTTCTAAAAACAGTGCTGTCTCTTCAAGATCCTGCTGGTTCTCCTCGGGAAAGCCCACCACCAGGAATATATATGAGTAGATTCCTGCCTCCTCTACCTTGCGTACAGCCTCTTTCATGGTGTCTAGCTGGGTGCGTTTATCCATTATATCCAGCATTCGTTGGGAGCCGGACTCAATGCCAATGGCAATTTGAATAAAGCCAGCCTTTTTCATCAAGGACAGAGTCTCAGGGCTACCGACCCTATCGGCACGGGCCTGGGCATAAAATTTCAGTTTTATACCCTCTTTAATCACTCTATTACAAAACTCACTTACCCGGTCGTCCTGATAATAAAAAAGATCGTCCAACAGAACCATTCCCTGGATATTCCAGTTCTCCATCTGCCACTTTATCTCTTCTATTACATTATCGATGGAGCGTTCACGATAGCGAACCCGTACAGGGTCGGTACAAAAACGGCAAGAGTATGGACAACCCCTGCTTGCCATCATAAAACCTGTCTTGATAAAATGGCCCGGTATGCCGCCTAAGCGGATATCGGTATAGTGGTTGAAATCCACCAGATCAAGAGCGGGAAAAAGCAGATTATCCATGGAGATAAGAGGGGCTGGAGGGGTTGTTACCATCTTACCGTCGGATATGTAACCAATACCATTTACATCTGCCACACTGCCGTTGCCATGGTCGAGGGTCTGCAAAAGGCTGACCATGGACTCCTCACCCTCACCAAAGACCACATAATCCACCCCGTTTTCTAGATAAAAATCGGGTTTGAAATTGGGATCTTTACCACCACAAACTATGACTTTATCTTTGGTTTCACGACGTATTTTTGCGATAATTCCCTTGGCTACACGACGGTTCCAGCTTATAACTCCCAAGCCGATATAGTCGGCATCATAGGCGTGCAGCTCTTGCCATAAAGGTATATTCTCTTCAGGAAAAAAGTCCTCGTCAATAAACTCAATTACCTTAACTGTATAACCAGCTTGGCGCAGGTAACTGGCGATATAGAGCAGTCCCAAGGCAGGTCGCCACCCTTTTCTGGGATTAATCAATAGAACCTTTTTCTTCATCTGGGGCTTACCTGTTTAAGCTTTAGAAAGTCACATGTTCGACAAAATCGGTAGGCCTCCTGATTATCACGCAATCCGCAATATTTTTCCCCCTTCCAGACATCTTGCAGGTTGGTCTCAAAAACATTGCCCATTACCTGATCCATATCGATTGGGCAGGGGTGGACATTTCCTGTTACATCGATATAGGTGTAGTCTTGAAAACGGTAACAGTAGCTATCCAGACGCAAGAGATATTTAAAATATTTATAGGCAAAACCAGCAATACCGTTGAATACCTGATCCTGTAAACAGTCGATGCGCATATTATATTTTTTTCTTAAGCGAGCCAGCTCCTTGAAAATCTCCTTTTCTTCGGCAATATCAGGACGTTGCATTGTGGGGTCGGTTCGCAGGTCAACTCTGGCAATATTTACCCTATCAACCCCATTATTGGCCCCCCACTCTATTAGATCATAGACATCTTGTACCGAGCGACCACCCTCTTCCACCTTACCGCCAAACAAAATGGGTTGCAGAACAATGGATGGTCTGCCAGTTCCATGGGCATTTCTTTTATCGATAAAATCTTTTATGGCATCCAAGGTTACGGTATCGCGCACATCTTCAGCCGAAAGATGGATATGGTCCAGACCTGCCTCTATGAGTTGATCGGCCCTTTTTTTCAACAATATAGCGTTGGTGGTTATCCGGGCCTTTATACCTCGCTCTTTTAGATAGCGGATGGCATCAAAAAGATGGGGATATACCAGTGGTTCACCCATGCCCACCAGGGTAACAGCCTCTACCTGACCATTAAACTGGGAGACAATTTTTTTAAAATCTTCAAAATCCAGGTGACGCTGCTCAATTGGTACTTGAAAGCGGATACACATACCGCAATCTTTGTTGCAGATATTGGTCACGGCAATTTGCACAAATCGTGGCATCTTCTCAGGAATATGGAGAATTTTCTTTACTGTAGACCACAACATGACATTTCTAAATCCTTAAATTTTTTTTAAAATTATATACTTTTGACCTGTAGGGTTTAATTTGATAAATCCCACAGTTTTTAATTAACCAACTTTATCTTCGATTGTCCCAATACGGCTTTAGTTTCATCTATCAACGTTTACGACAAATCACCAAATCGGTTTCATCCTCAATGCCTCTGGGGATGTAATCTACAATTTCAAAATATTTATCATAGTACTTCTTCACATACTCTTGGTTATGATAGGTGGCCTGATACCATTCAGGAAAAATAGATCGTTGGTAGGGATCTGTGAGCTGTTTAAATAAAAAACCATTTGTTTTCAATACCTCTGTCTCAACTGGGGCAAAATCCTGCCAGCAGAACTCACCGTGTAGGCTGATAAACAGCAAACCACCTTTTTTTGTTACCCTTTGCAACTCTTGCAACCAGCTAAACTGATTTTTTTCATCAAGATGGCGAAAAACTGCGATAGCCAGGATTAAATCAAAGCTGCTGTCAGCAAAGTCCATGGGTGGATTAGCAGGGTTGATTTGAAACCTTGCCTGGGGATAATTTTCGGTGCACCAAGAGATAGCTTGGCTATCGGTATCCACACCAATATATTTATCCTCTATCGTATCTGGCAGAGAGATAAAAATCCTGCCACTGCCGCAACCAAAATCTAATATGTTGTAAAAAGTGTCCCAATTCACCCCAAGTTTGTCCAACTCCCTATCGATATCTTTTCGACAGTGGTTGCTGCTCCACATAAATGTGCCAATATCAGGGTCTCCCCAAACCCGATAACGCAGAGGAGCTGGAGGAATGGCTTTGTTCAATTTTTTCTCTTCATCAGCTAATGAACAATCGGTGTAGGTAAAAAGCAGTTTTGCCACAGTTATACCCAGCCAATCCATAAAGGGTTTGGGCATAACAAGGGAGAGCACCCCCCAGGCTTTTTCGCCAAAATTAATTATCTGCTGGGTTATGGAATTAGCCATATTATATCAACTTTTTTGGCACAATATATTTGCACACTCCCGGTTCTCCTTCGTGAACTCCTCCAAAAGACGCTCTTTGCTTACCGCCTCCACAATGCTGTTATCCTCATCTATATTGGAAAAGCTAAAGCCTGCCTCCTCTAAAATATCAAGATGCTGTTTGGGCTGTTTACCAAATTTACTTATGGCAAAAGGGAAAAATTCAGAGATTAACTTCAATTTGCTGTTTTTACCCATGGTCTGCTGCATACCTTGCAGGGCAATTATCTCCGCACCCTGTATATCAATTTTTATAAGATCAATATTCTCGTTTTTATCACTGAAATATTCATCCAATGATACGGTCTCTATGTTAATGGCTTTACGACCATCACCAGAATCGAAAATTCTATGGTCAGATTTATTACCTTCATTGAGGAAAAGCTGAATTGTCCCCGACTTTTCACTTAATGCCTTTTGCTCAATGACAACATTTTTATAGCCGTTTACCTCTACATTTTTGCGTAAAAGATCCATATTGGTAGGGTCCGGTTCAAAGGCGTACACCTTGCCTTGGGGTCCAACAAGTTTGGCAAATAAAAGGGTGTAATAGCCGATATTGGCCCCAATATCTATTACCGTATCCCCCGGTTTTATCCATTTTTTAAACAGTGCCGTCTCAAAAGGCTCATAAACTCCATTTATCGATAGACGCAGAGAGTCTTCGGAGTCCAGATACATTGTATGGCCCTCCACCGTTGCCATATTGCTTTTTAGAGAGCGGATGATAACAGCAGCAATTTTTTTAACCAGGGGGGAGCGGTCTAGATGGACCATCTTAACCAGCCCCAAAGCAAGTTTATATATAGCAGAAAGGCCAGTTTTCATGGGATTTGTACCACTGTTATGGGTGGAGCCAACGTTATAAAATGTATTGATCTTACCACTTATATAGGCAAGATCCTTTTGTGATAAACAGGGGTGGGCCGGTATATAACAGAGACGCTCTTCTAGATTTGCCGCATTGGGAAAAGTTTTTGTGGCATATTTTTTAAACTGCTCCATCTGGGTTACATCTTGGGCAGACTCATCCTGGGCATCGATATTGTTTTGGAGTAGATACTCCTGCATCTCCCGTTTTCTTTCACTCCACACCACATAGTGGACACAGACATGTTCACGATCTTTAGGATCGATGGGGATTCTCAACTCAGGGATATCCCCCAACGCTTTGTTAAGATATTTCAGATTGCCCCGTCTCTGTTCATTGGAGCTATCGATGGTCCAAAGCTGGCGAAAACCGAGCTTGGCCTGAATATCAAACATCTTTCTTTTAAACATCTCCGGTATTGCGGTAATGGGGGTTTTATTTACCCGAAACCAGGAGACAAACTGGGGATCGTGGGGTCGCAATTCATAGCGTTTAACCGCTTGAAAAAGGGTTAAACCGTGTAAAATCGGGGTGTTGAGAAATTTCAACAAGGAACCTTTTATAATTGCCTTATAAAGCTCCTTGGTGGAGATATCATGAAATTCATCCTGTTGCAGTTTGCGTATCCGTTCTATAAAAGCTCCATCGTTGGAGGTGAGCATACCACCACCAAAACCGTAGAAAGATTTACCATAACCAAAACTAAACGCGCCAATATCAAAGGAACCAACCCTCTGCCCTTTATATGTGCCACCACAGGTTCTAGCACTATCCTCTATCACCCTGAGATCATGTTTTTTGGCAATTGCCATTATGGAATCCATCTCCATGGCAAGACCATTTAGGTGGGGGGATAGAATTGCCTTGGTTTTAGGGGTGATGGCCTCTTCTATTTTGCTTGGATCAATGTTCAGGCTGTCTAACTCTACATCAACAAAAACCGGGGTATGTCCTGCCAAAACCACCACCGCAGGGTCGATCCAAAAGGTAAATGCCGGGATTATCACCTCCGACTCAGGGGGAAAATCCAAAGCTTTCAACGAATAATAGAGCGCACTACGACAATTGGGAAAGGCAACTGCGTGTTCAACACCGATAAAACGGGCAAAACGGGATTCAAACTCTCCCACACTGGTCTGGGCCACAGCACCAGCTGGGTTGATGAGACGTAGTAACGAGTATGCTATTTCACTAACTCTCAGATCCACCCAAACTCTTGGATATGCTTTCATTATAAAACCATCTTAAGGAAATTTATTTTAACAATCGGCTATAAAAAGGAGAGAACTATTTTACCCTTCACCCTCTTTTTCAAAGAGCAAAATTCTAAATACATCCATAAAAACCGGAATATTTTGCCGTATCACAAAGCCGTTGCGTTTGAAAATATCAATAAAGTCATCAATTCGGTAATTATACTCCATGACTATATCATCCCCACGCAATAACTCTGCCAAATAAGGGAGGGTTTTACCCATAAACGAGCCGTGGTTGGGTTGGATAATCAGCACATATCGCTTACTTAATCGCATCATGTGCTGGGCCATGGGTTCAAAATTTAAAAAATGTTCCAACATGCCGTCGCTGGAGACCAGATCATATTGTTTACTCTCCTCCTCAACCGCCCGTAACTCCACATCCAACCCTTTATTGCGACAGACCGTGATGGCGGTGGGTGATACATCTATGCCAAAGGTAGAAAGCCCCATATTTTGATAGACCATCTGGATATGGCCCAAACCGCAGCCAACTTCGATAACACCATCAATATCCAAGATGCCAACCAGCTGCGTTAACGATTCAGACTTGGCCTTGAACATCATAAGCCCCAAACGGGTCAGTTTTTCTTCCGACTCCGAACCCAACCAACGCCGTTCCCAAACATCATATAGAGATAAAAAACGCTCTTCTTTTTCAGTTGGCTTTACAGACAATGTTTGCTCCTTGTACCGCCTTTTGCAGTGCGTTTTTCCAATCACCAACCTCATAGCCCAACTCCGATATGGCAAGCTGGGAGGAGTAGTAGAGATTTTTTGAGACCATCTCACCGGAAATACGGTTCAAAGGTGGGTCGGATTTTAAAAAGCTAAAGAGAATTTCAAAACCCAGACCAGCCAGCGGCAACAGTAGTGATGGCAGCCTTATCCAGGGCTTATCACTGCCGGTGACAGTGGCAACATGGCCAAAATACTCTTTAAAAGTAACATTATGACCACCGAGGATATAACAGGAGCCAGCTTTACCCTTTTGTGCTGCCAACACCATTCCCATTACAAGATCATCCACATCGGTGAGACAGACCCCACCGGGGGGATATATTTTCATTTTACCGTCGGCAATAGCCTGAAATTTGTTTTTCTGCTCCTGTTTCATAGCCCTACCACCAACGACATTGCCGGGGCAGACGGTAACAGCATCCAGACCCAAAGCCACCTCTTTTGCCACCTCTTTATCACCCAGATGTTTTGATAGGGCGTAGGCATCTTTATGGTTGTTGAAGATAAAGGTCTCGTCGGCTATCTCCCCAGCTGCCGGAGGACCGACGGTAGCAATGGAACTTACATGCACCAGACGGGCTTTGGCCTCTTTTGTTAATCTGGCAATCAACCTTGGAGCAAATACATTTATTGCATTGCGCTGCTCTTCATCTTTTTTTAACGATGATGGACAGGCCGCAAGATTATAAACCACATCACAGCCAGCAATGGCCTGTTTGAGTTTATCTTCTTCGTTAAGCTCACCGGGCATGGAACGAAAGTTGACATGTGCAAGATTTGCCAAAGATGTAGCTGGGCGATGGTAGACCCCGACATCATCCCCCCGGCTAGCCAACAATACCACCAGATTTACACCAATAAATCCGGTTCCCCCAATAACTAACGTGCGCATCTTTAGCTGTTCCCACCAATATTGTAATAATCCTGCAAAGATATCATGTTAATGGTTTTTTATACAATAAAATATTTAATGAATGTCAGAACTTAAACAAATATATAGGGGTGTGGGAATAAATGTAGCTGGTTATCGCTTATAAGGTGGGCTTAAAACCTCATTAACAGTGCAATATTGTGGTTAAAACCACAGCTTATTTTCTATATGATATCCAGCTCGATATCCAACCAGCCGTATAACCACGAGTAGACAATCGCTGCGTACTCCCGGCTCACTTTTCTAAATGAGTAGATCCTCTCAATGGCCTTGCGGGGATAAAGCTCATAAGGGGCAGCAGCCACCACCGGCCCGGTGATCCCTTTTTTGAGCAAAATCTGTTTTATTCTGTAGGTGTGGTAGGCCGACGAGACAAAATTTGTTTTGTTGAAGTCAAACTCATCACCATACTTTGCAACCATGGATGAAATATCAGCATAGGTATGGTCTGTCTCACTCAAGGCCAATATATCATCAGGGGGGATGTAGTAGCTTTTTCTCAACTCCAAAGCCATGGACTGGGAGAGGGTCAACCCCTCTTTTGAATACCAACCTCCCCCAAGGCATAAAATTTTAGGGGCAATGCCATTGCGGTATAGCTCTACCCCACGTCGCAAACGTACTGTGGTGGCAAAATCCGGCAGATCATCAGGAAAAAACCCGGATGAGAAGATAACAATAAGCTCCCCCCGTTGGGGGGGCTCATCGACAATCAAAGGTTTATAGAGTATTTCGGTCAACGGCGTGAACAGAACAACAATCACAACAAACCAAACAACTACATTTAAACGGGCAAACCAGCCAGATTTTGCTTTAGCCATTAATTTTTCATGCTTTTGGCAGAGGCTTGTGCCTCCTTTTTAAGTTTTGTCAATTCAGGGTATACCACCTTGTCATGATCTTTTTCGTACTGCTCCAAATCATCGTTAAACTCCTCAATGGAGAAGTGGGGCTTTTTCTCCAACAGAGGATAATAGACATTCATAAAATCTTGATCATCAGCCAAGAAACAGGAGTGATAGGCTCCAAAGGGGGTTTTTTTCAAGGCGTTGTTGCGCACTTTATCAAGTGGCTCATCCATAACATTGCCAAGGTAGATATGCATGTTGGCACAATTGAGCACATCACCGTATGGGGTCATGTTGATCATCTCTTTAGTACCAGGGCAGCCAAACTGTTTGCCATAGTTATAGTTGAGATGTCGCTGCACATAGTTATAAGGTTGTATCACATCTTCATAATCTTCAATAGCCTGTTGGTCCAGCAGTACATCACGACCTTTAAAGTTACCAACACCTTTGGCAAAAAGAGTATTTAAAAGCAGTTTTTCCCGTTCCACCAGATCCAGCAAAGAACGAAAATGTGCGGTGTAGATGTTCTCTCTATGGACAACTGTATTGATAATGACCTTGATACCATATTTTTTACAGAGCCGAATTCCCTCCATTACCTTATCAAAACTACCATAACGTAGGCGGAAAAGATCATGCATCTCCCGGATACCGGAGTCCAAACTAAAGTTAATGGTGTCAACGCCAATTTCGGCAGCCTTTTTGGCTTTGGCCTCATCAAACAGCCAACCGTTGGTGGAGATGATAAGGTGGTTGTACTGCCCCTGACAGGCCTCTAGAATTTCCGCCCAGTGCTGGTTGACAAATGGCTCTCCCCCCTCCAAACCAAAGGTGGTAGCCCCTAGATCCATGGCCTCTTTTACAACACGCTTATAATCCTCTGGCACCATCTCCCGGCGCACGTCACTTTCATCTAGCCGGATACAGAGACAGTGATGACAGCGAAAATTACAACGATATGTGCCGGCAAACTCAATACCCCTCAAGACATATTTTCTGATTTTAAAAAAGTTGTAGATTTTACCCAAAAAGATGTTGCGTGCCAGACGGAAAGGGTAAAACGGCTTTTTCCAGTGGATACCGTATTTAAAACGGATTTTCCAAAGGGTGATAAACTTTTTGAACGGCTCTTCCTCTCTGGTGGTAATAACCCTGCGCTCCTTTGTTTGCGCCTCTGCCATTACCAGCATCTGCATGACTCTTTCTTGCTCCTTGGGGTCTTTAAACACCCGTAACACATCTCCACGCATCGCCTCAATAACGCTGGATGTAACCTCAGAAGTGACCGAGGGGGCCAGGGGGTTTTTATCCTCTACATCGGCATCCTCCAGGGGGATTGACTGGGGATTCATAACCGGTTTTTCTATGTTGTTCTCTAGTATCGTAGACATTACGCTTACGCCTCGTTAATTAACTGTTTTTGATGTAAAGTTTCCCTTACGCAACTTATTTGCCAACATAAGAGCCACTCGTTCAAAACCATAACCAAAAATGTTGGTAATAGAGTCTGCAATGGTGAGTCTTATTCCCGAAGGAACCCCCATTATAGGTGGGGTTCCCAATACAATACAGTTTTCACACAATGGCGAGTATTGTAAATAAGTGCCATCTAACATGGAATTTCGCAACTTTATCATAGCTTCGCCGTTCCATATATCGGCAAAACTCTGCTCTTTGACATTTCCCATGGCTAGCTGATGGTTTGAGTCATATATACAGGGCAGAACCGTTCCATCCCAGGAGATCACCCCGGTACTCCAAAGTCGTGAACATGGAGGGTAATAGAGTGAGTTTTGCCGAAATGAAAAACTGTCAGAATTCTTAAACGAGCTACCCCAAGTTGATACCTCCCGGACCCTGACTTCATCTATAAGACCATCAAACCTATCTAAAAATTCCCTTTTTTCTACTTCTGAACACTCCTCTAAACCCAGCATCAATATGGATAAAACTGTGTAGGGTAGACTTTTACCTTGGGCTTTTTTCAACTCCAAAAAATAGAGTATGTTGTTGAGGGTTTTTTCAAAGCTGGCCCCCACCCGGGCTTTTTCATATTGGCTTTTTTTAAAACCGTCAAAGGCAAAAGATATAAATGTTACCCCAGACTCCAACAACATTTCTGCTTTGTCCTTGGTCAACATGGTGGCATTGGTATTTAGCAGGGGCTTTATACCACTGTCGGCAGCATATCGGGCCATGGCAAAAAATTTGGGGTGGTACAGAGACTCACCAGATACCGCAAGGGTGACAGCAGAACTATAATGTTTTATCTCATCAATAATTTTTTTATAGAGGTCAAAATCCATAAACCCCTTATCCACCTCAAGCATATCCATGCCGGTTGGACACATAACACATTTCAAGTTACAGTTATTTGTCGGCTCCAACCAAAAATATGTTGGTAAATTATCCAGCCTTGATTTTTTACCATGAAGATTAGCTAAAGCACGAATATTGCTGCGGATGATAGATAATTTTTTCATTTATATTGAATTATACACCATTACTTAACATAATTGGCATCGAATTTTTTCTGATTTTCGTTAAACCTTACACTAGTTACATGGAAATGTCATACTGATAGTTAATACAAAATTTAAAACAGATCTATTCCAACTCTATAAAAGGAGAAGGTTTTGGCAATTTTTATGGCATCAGCAGGGTTTCTGCTTCTTTTGGTGCTATCGCAATATGGTTGGGGCTATTTTATTTTGCACCAAATTATGCCGAACAACTCCTTTGGTTGGGCATACCGTGTAACATTCGGCATGGCTTTTTGGCTATTTCTCGGTGCTATCCTAAACCATCTATCACTAGCTAAACCCACAATTTTATGGGGTATTTTGTTTATAGGAACAGTGTTGTCTACCTATATTCTAAAAAAACCTGCAACCCGATTTATAAAAAATTCGTTAGTCTCATTAATTGCTATCGGACAACTTGCAAAAAAACTAAAGAATCCTTTGGCAATGCGCGAAGGTCAATATTGTCGCAATAATTGGGACACATTTAAATTATCTACAAGACTTAGGTGAGCTACTTTACTTGAAAAAAGAGAGCAATTACACTCTATATAAAATCAAGTATTAGGGGTTATTTGGTATAAAAATGGTTAATTTTATAACATCAGCCGGGTTTATCCTGGTTCTGTTATTATCACTTTATGGCTGGGGTGCTGTTGTAGTTAAAAAACTGTTGCCCGGCAGCTCTTTTGGTTGGGCTTTCAAGGCCACCTTGGGCATATCTGTTTGGATATTTTTGGGAGGATGGTTGAATCTTGCAGCCATAGCTTACCCCCCCACCCTCTTAGGAGTTCTCTTTCTCGGTTTGTTGTTGGCTCTACCAGAAGTAAAAAACCACCTTTTAAATAAAAATTTTGGCAACTCAATTGTTTTTAGGGCAGCTATTAACAACATAAGCTGCCAACCCCATAAACTCTGGCTGGGTGCTCTCTACGTTGTTGTGTTGGTTCTCATTGTTTTTTATATAAAAACATTGATGCCAGCAGCTATTTTCAACCCCTATGACGACTTTTGGTTGAACCTGGCAAGACCATTGAAAATGCTTGCAAGTGGTACTCTTGGAACTGACTCCCCCTATAGCCTATCTCCCTTTGATAGCTTGGGTGGTCAGGCTTTTATGCAATCCTATTTTGTTATGGTTTTGGGTGTGGAGTATGTAAACGGCTTTGATGCTATACTCTGTTTTATATTAAGCATTGCAATGATTTTTGAGATTGGCAAAAAGGTTGATGCTCCAGTTGTCACCACAATTTTTGCCACTGCTCTTTTTGTACTCTGGCATCCTGTATATATCGATACCTCATCCATATATTCATCTACACTGTTAATCCTTGGGGCTGTCTGTTTTTTGATGGATTTTGCCAAAGAGGCACAGAGCCAACCATATTTACAAAAGACTTTTAAATTTCAAGCAGTTGTAACCCTGTTGATAACCGCCATTATCACTTTAAAATCCACAGTGGCTGTTTTTATAATCATATTTTTTCTTGTTGATTTTATATTGACCTTGGGCTTGATTGCGCAAAAAAGAGCGACCTTTATAGCCAACGTGATGGTTGTATTTTTGGCTATCTTCTCTCTTGTTCCCTGGTTTAGCATCTATTTTGCAAAAATCAGCTCAGTTGTCCAAAGCCTTGCAACCTTAGGCTACAGTGCTACATTTGCCTTTAAAAAAGGCTCCTTGGGCATGTTGTTAACCTTCAACTATTTAGAGCTGTTTTGGGGAGGCAGGCTCTATTGGTTTTGGCTATTGGCTCTCTTTTTGGCTGTGGTTATTTGGCTGGCCTTGTATTTAAGTTGGAAAAACAGAGCGCAAGACAATAACAATTTATGGAGCACACCTATAATCTCCCTTGGAATAGCTGCCATGATCTTCTATTTTCTCTCTCCCCTGGTACTGCCTTGGGGCTATTCCATTCAACACACTGTTCGCCACACCATGCCGATTCTGTTAGCAGTTGTTGCTCTGTTGCCCATACTGCTTTATGCAATTGGCTTATCTTGCCAGGAAAACCCAACCTATAATTTTATAACCGATAATCTGCTCCCCTTTGCCCGTGTGGTTTTGATATTATTTATCGGGATGTTTGTTGTGCTTTTTGTTGATCGTGTGGAACGGTTGGCTAAACATGGCTCCCCTCTTACCTCTCTACACTGGAGTGCCAAAGAGGGGTGGCGAGAGAATATTTTGGCCTTAAATTCCATAAAAACCAAAGAGGCGGTTAATAGAGTTCAGAATAAGGTTCCGGCAGGTAAAAAAATTCTAGCTTGGATCAGCACCCCTTTTCATATGGATTTTACGAAAAACCAAATAGAGCCTATAACATTGCTTGATCCGCTATTGTTAAAAGATTCAACAAGGGATGAAAATTCATTTTTAAAACTGTTAAAAAAGCGGAATATTGAGTATATATTTTGGCAATATGGTGGTTTTTCCATGAGAGAAGCAGAAGAATATATTGCCAGAAGTAGCCACCACCACCCAAAAATACGCGGTGAGGCAAGACAGGGTATTTTATTGTTGGATATCTTTAAAAAACTAAAAGATAGTGGTGAGATAGTATATATAGATAAAAAAGCCAAGTTGGTTTTAATTAAAACAGCTGGGATTAACAATGGGACATAAAATAAATGAATTTTATCAGCGTGTTTGGTGGCGTTTAGCCCGTTCGTTTGTATCCCATAAGCTATCCATATCCCAGTTTGAATCTCTATTGGAGCGCATGGGGATCAATTCCGGCAAAACTGTTTTGTTACACTGCTCATTGGATGAGATTGTCCGTCATGTACCAGATCTAAATGCAATCACTCTGCTTGAGCTTTTACAAAACCGTTTAACCACTGCTGGTACTCTTTTAATGCCCACATTTCCTTTTAGGGGTAGCCAGTATGAGCATCTACAAAAATGCACCACCTTTAACTTACAGCTTTCCCACTCCATGACCGGACTGTTATCAGAAATTTTCCGCCGTTCAAAAGGGGTTGTCAGGTCTCGTCATCCCACCCATCCCATAACTGCTTGGGGTAAACATGCAAAACTACTTACCGACACCCACCATTTAGGTGATGCATTTGATAAAACTTCACCTTTTTATCTTTTGACCCACGTTGATGGTCTTATTGTTGGTTTGGGGACAGACAGTCACAGTTTTACCATTAGCCACACAGCAGAGAGGCTGCACCCTAAAACCTATAATCTGGTTTTTTGTAGGGAGGGTGTATTAACCACCATAAAAGACAAAAAAAACAGCTATGAGCAGATTGTCTACCCATTATGTCCTGGGGTAAAAAGAGATTTTGTACGGGTACAGCAAGAGCTACTAAAAATGGGAGCTTTGGCCCGTTACCAAGCAAAAGGGTTATACTGCTTTAGTGGAAGTGGGGCTGATATACTGGCTGGAGAAAAAAAGCTAATTGAGCAAAATCGTTTTTTTTATGATTTAAACGGTTTCTAGGTTAAACTGCTGTTTCTAGGTTAAACAGTGCACTTGTACAAAAACCTACTTAAAAACGAAGCTTGAAAATCCCCAGTTTTTCCTGGTGTAGCTGTAAAAAGCTTGTCCCATCCACCTTAACAGCACCATCGCTATCTTTAACAAACCCCTCACTTGCAATAAATTTTTGCAACGGTTTGTTGCGGTCACTCTTTTTAAAACTGAAGCTAGAAAGGTTGAAACTCTGTTGGCACAGCCAGCAGATAAAGGCATGTTCCACGTAACGTTGCAACACCCGGCAGGAGATGACAAATGATTCCACAACACCATCAACGGTTAGCAGGCAGCTGAGTATCTCCCCATGGCTGCCGGATTTATCGTAAAGGGTTGCGGTTAAAAGTCTGCCACCTTGGGATATGATAGCGTCCACCTCATCATCTTTAAAACGGCGACCGTTTAGGTTGAATTGGTTGGTTTTGTTTATTAGTTGTATGCCACGCTCACCACCTTTTTTGGTGCGGTCGTGGATAATCAACTCCATATCCAACTGCTGTAAAAATGTTGTTAGGTCCGCACCACCAACCTGGCTTGGGGCCAAGCCCAACAATCTTTTTTGGTAGAGTTCAGTACGACTTTTATCCTCTTGGCTCACTGTTTTACGGTGGAAAAACTGGTTTATCTGCTCAAGAAGTTCGCTGAACGACTCTTTGTTGCTTACTGGAAATTTCCCACATGTTATCTGGGGCAGAGCCAGAGATACTTCAGCAAGCTCCACTGGGTTGTCATCGACAAACATAAAGGAGTCCAAACCGAGGTTTAACTGCTGGGAGATGGAGCTGATTTGTGCTGATTTAGCTTCATAACTTGCGGATATATGGATAAAATCAGATTGTTTTAGCACCATATCGCCATCTGTCAGGGGCAATCGAGCAAGATCACTGTCGTTTTTGCTGACTACTATTAATAGCACCCCTTCGTTTTTTAAACGTTTAAGCACAGTTTGATAGATAAAATGTTTATACCCCACCCCTTGGGGACCATATTGTATACCGTTAAGACCATCTTCACCAATTACCCCGTAATAAAGGGTGTTATCCAAATCGGTGATAAGGGCCTTTCCTCCTCCTGTTATCCTAGAAACGGCGGTTATGCTCTTTTTTTGCAAAAAAACCGTTATCTCTTCTGCCGCATGGGGTAGATGAGCTGCACCAATTGGTGTTCCGGTAGCAAGATAGCTATCGAGTGAAAAACAGTGGGGGTTTAATAGTTTAAGACCTAGAGCAACAGCTGTGGCAGTTAATTGGGAAGATAGCTGTTTTTGCTGATCATTGTCATAGTATAGGGGTGGTATGGGGGCTGGAATGTAGAGACCTTTTACCCCACGGTTTTGCAGCTGTTGGGCAAATATCTCTACCTGTTGCAACAGCTCTTTAAAGCTAGGGGGTTCTACTGCTACTCCGGTTCGCCAGTCACATGCCGGGGCGAAATCCCAGGGGAAAAGCAGAAATATCTCTTGGGTAGGGCTATCTGTCTGGTTGCTGGCTAGATATTGCCCTAAAGTACCAAAATCGAGCTGTTGGGGTTTGGCATCCAAACCGGACTTTGCTCCATAAGCTTTTATGTAGAGCAGCAGGTTATCACCATTACCCGACATGGCAAGAAGAAAGTCGGCGGCCACTCCACCACTAAAATCCTTTAAAATTCGGTTGGCCTCCAGAAAGTTCATCCAATAGCTCCCCCTGTAAGGGTGACCATGCAACCAGAAACCAGATAGCTGTTGTTATCAACCATCCACTCAATCTGCTCTGCCACCTCTTTTGGGGTTGCCAGAACTCCCCAAGCCGAACGGTCAGCATTTGTTAATTTTGCAACTGTGCTCATACCCTGGTTGATACCCCCATCCACAACATCAAAGGCCACACCAAAACAGCGTTTTTTGTTTATGGCAAGCTCCAGGGCAAAAATACGTACCAGTGTTGGTATCAACGACTTTGTCAAACTGTATAGCGGCATACGGTAGGAGTGGCGACCGGGTTGTGCAGCAGTGGAACCCACCAGAATAAGGGGGGCATTTTCAACACCCTGTTTATTGAGGAGAGAGGCCAGTTTTTGGATCTGTATCAGTGGTGCGGAAATGTGATGGTTAATGGCAACCCCAGGGTCAGCTATATCAAGCAGCGGTTCATTGTCCGGCTTGGGTGAGCCACAGTGGATTATTCCTGCTATGGGAAAATCGATTTTCCAATCATCAATATCACCCACCATATCAGAATAGGATATAGCAAAAGCTCTATTAGCCAACAGCTCTAAAACAGCAGAGCCGATACCCCCTGACCCTCCTGTTACCAGATATCTGGGTTTTTTATCATCAGGCTTGTCAACATTTTGTTGGTTGCTGGTATCCTTGATGGTGTCATCAACAGTGTGGAGGCTAAAACCGTAAGATGCCTCAACATAGCGCAGACCTGTATCGGCATCTTGGATGGTTGCTTCTACTCTTTTTGTGGCACTGGATTGCTCTTGTAAAGCACCAACAACATTGAGCCGGGCTGGTGGTATTATGGGGGCTATAAAACGCAGTCGCATATCATGTAACAGACAGGCTTCACCGGGTAGGTACATTCCTGCCAAACGGGATATCAAACCTGCAGAGTAAGCACCGTGGAGTACCGGTTTTTTATAGGCACTTTTTGCGGCATGCTCCGGGTTGGTGTGTAGTGGATTCCAATCCCCAGAAATGTTGGCAAAATCTATATTCTGTTGGGGTGTTACCTCCACTACAAATTGTGCACTGTTTTTTTTCAAGATATTTTCTCATTTATAAATGCCAGAGTAGTGGCATAAGAGCCGCACAGCTCTATCTCTTGAATATCAAACTGCATACAAAACTCATTTTCAACCGCAGCGATCAAAGAGGAGTGAGCCAGAGAGTCCCACCTTTTGTCGTTAATCCTCTTGATTGTGGTTACATCGGTATCGGGAGGAAGATCCATCACAATCTTCATTATCTCTTGCAGTCTGTTTTCTACGTCACTATTCATCCACCACTCCAAAAATCTGATGGTTGTAATACAATGTTGCTTTTTTTAGTCGATCTTACAATGTTCCGGCTAGTTCTGACATACTTAAAAAACGGATGCTCTGTTTATATCTTTTTCGTAGTTGCGTTACATAATCTTGTAAGGTTTTAAAATGTGCAGTGTGCATTCCCTTGGGGTGACCGATAACTGCCAGTCGATGTACTCCATTTAACGCAGTTTCCCGTTGTACATGTCCCAGGGTAATTGCCAACATTCGCCCGACATCCCTATACATCTCCAACTTTGCCTCCCCGGCATTTAACACAGCATTTAAAGCCCACCATGATAGTTTGGCCCTCTGCATAATTGGGGTTTTGGGAGGAACCTGCCACCCTACTGGCTCTCCTCTGGGTTGGTATGGTGATCCCCCATACCACATCTGCTGTATAACCTTGGTGAGTGCTTCGGGCCATGGGTTCCATTGGCTCTGTTGTAGGTCAGCGGTTGCAATGGGTATTTCCAACAACCCACTATTTTGCATAGCCGGAGCAGCCAAGCCATCCACAGGACCATACCAGTTATGGGAGCGACCAACCAGATCACTAAAATCGATCATATGGACTTTACTCTGCATTTTATAACCGGGAATAACGGAAGAATCTATCTTGATGCCGTTATCGATGAGTGCTGCCAACATATCACCCTCATAGGGTTGCAACCCATAACCGCCAGCCCGATAGGCACAACAGTTATAACTGCTAGCAACAGGCTTTAGCAGATTTTCCAAATAATCCTTACCTTTGGCAATTGCTTGGGTAATGTCCATCTTGCGAGTGGCGGTATCTGTAAATCTTGTTCCCAATAGATAGTGGTTGTCGGCAAAGTGGAAGCTGCCATCCTTGTCTCTGGTTGTAAACTCCCAATGGGGGTGTATATGGAGCTGAACATCGTGGCCCATGGATATAGCTTTACATAGTTGCTCCTCAATTTTAGCAACCAGGCTAAAATCACCCCACTCTTGTAACTTTGCAATATAGTTAACATCGCAAAACATGGTTAACGGCACATTTATAGCAGAGCAACTTTCAAGAAGCTCTTTTGTGGGAGCGAGCAGAATCTCCTCTTGGGTCATTAAACTTCGACCAAAATATATCTCATAGTCTACAGTTAGAAATATCTCCAAGGAGTGATTTATATCTATGTTCATAAGTGGTAACTACAACACAACCCAGCAACATTATCAAGCAGTTATACAATAATAATATATGATATCCACCAACATGGCATCAACCCATATCCCACAGTTTGACAAAATGGTGATTCGTGGCACAATATTCCTATAAAAAAAGTAAATATGGTAAAAAAGATGACCCCACAAAAAAAAGCTCATGAGGCTCTGCTCCAGGGAATCTCACTGCATCAGGCCAACCGATTGGCAGAGGCCATTGTCTGCTATGAAAAGGCCATTTTGTTGCAGAAAGATAATGCAATTGCTTACTCTAACTTAGCTCTTGCTATGCAAAGTCTGGGAGATTTTTCAAGAGCCACCAGCAATTTTAAAAAAGCCATCGCTATTAAACCCGACTTTGATCAAGCCCACTATAATTTTGCGGTTTTAAAGCAGGAGTAAGGTGAGCTTAAAACAGCCGTTGAAAGCTACAAAAAAGCAATTGCCATCAACCCCAACAATCCCATTTTCCATTGTAACCTTGGCAATAGCTTATACGAGCTAGGTAGAACAGATGATGCTGCATCATGCTACCAAAAGGCCATAGATTTACAACCGGATTTTGCCATGGCCCTCAGCAACTTAGCCCTGATACAGACCTCCAAGGGTCAGTTGGATGAGGCAATCATCAACCACCAAAAAGCCATAGCAGCAGACCCCAGCTATGCAAAGGCCCACTATAATCTAGCCCGGTGCAAAAAAGATACTGGAGAACAAGAGCTGCAAACCATGGCAAAACTTGTTGCCAAGACAACAGTAGACGAAGATAAAATGTATTTTAACTTTGCCATGGGACAGGTGCTGACAAATTGTAAAAGATATTCAGAGGCTTTTAGCTGTTTTTTAAATGCAAACAGATATGCAAGAGCCACATTTGATTTTAACATTAATGATGAAAAACAATTGTTTGAAAATTTTTATAGGGTTTTCAACACAGATTTTTTTCAAAAAAGAGAGTCTTATGGCTACAAGGATGAAACAGCAATTTTTATCATCGGCATGCCCCGTTCAGGCTCTACCTTAATAGAGCAGATATTGGCAACTCATCCCCAAGTATATGGAGCAGGAGA
>JADFZS010000076.1 GCA_015232405.1 Magnetococcales bacterium
TAATGGGGAAAATGCGGCTGGGGGGTTGGGAATTACCAAGGATATTACTGAGGAGTTGTTATCCAATGGTGTTAACCTGATAACATCGGGGAACCATATCTGGCGACATAAAGAGGTGCACTCTTTTATTGGCTTGGAACGTCGTCTGTTGCGTCCTGCCAACTATCCTTCCGGTGCTCCTGGGTTTGGTAGTGGAGTGTTTACCACCCGTGAAGGGGTTCGGGTTGGGGTTTTGAATATAATCGGCCGGGTGTTTATGGAGCCTTTGGACTGCCCATTTAAAGCTGCGGACAATTATCTAAAAAAGACCGTTATCGGACGTGATGTGGATGCTATTATCGTGGACTTTCATGCCGAGGCTACATCAGAAAAGGTTGCTATGGGTCTTTATCTTGATGGACGGGTGACTGCTGTTTTGGGAACCCACACCCATATTCCCACTGCCGACCATAGGGTGTTGCCCGGCGGTACAGGATATATGACCGATGTTGGTATGTCGGGCTGTTATGATGCAATAATTGGTATGAAGAAAGAGTCTGTTCTGCCACGGTTTTTAACGGGCATACCTACCCGTTTTCAACCAATGGATACTATTGGATCTTTTTGCGGAGCAGTGGTGACATTTGATCCAAAAACTGGTAAATGTGTAAAGGTGCGTCCAGTACGACGAGGTGGTGTACTAGAAGAGACCACTATATAAAGGATATATAAAGACCTTTTACTCCAAGTCCCAATAAGGGTTTTAATTAAATGGGATGGGTCTGGGAAGGGGCGTGGTCCCTTCCCAGTGGGGTTTGGGGCAAAGCCCCAAGGTTATAAGTTGTTTTACAGTAAAATCTATCTAAGGGAACCATAGAAAAATGGAAAAGCGGGACCAACTATATGAGGGAAAAGCCAAGGTGCTTTTTTCTACTGATGATGAAAATTGTCTTATTCAATATTTTAAAGATGATGCAACAGCCTTTAATGGCGTAAAAAAAGGGACCATTGCCGACAAAGGAGTATTGAATAATCTAATCTCCGCGCGTCTTATGTTTCTATTGGAAACGGTTGGTATTCCTGTCCATTTCATTAAGCGTCTTAATGATCGTGAGCAGTTGGTACGCCGTGTTGAGATTGTTCCGGTTGAGGTGGTGGTTCGTAACCGGGTTGCTGGCTCCATGGCTAAACGGTTGGGAATTAAAGAGGGTGTTGTTCTACCCAGACCTGTGGTTGAGTTCTATCTGAAATCTGACGAGTTGGATGATCCATTAATTACCTTGGATCATATCGATGTGTTTAACTGGGCAAGCCATGAAGAGGTAGAGTTGATGATTGAGATGGCGCATCGTGTTAACGATGTTCTACTTGGTTATTATGCCAACATTGGTATTCACCTTGTTGATTATAAGCTGGAATTTGGTCGTTTAAACAGCGATATGGATACATTGGTATTAGCCGATGAGATCTCCCCAGATAGTTGTCGTTTGTGGGATATGAAGACTGGTAAAAAACTAGATAAAGACCGTTTCCGTCGGGATCTTGGTGGTGTTGAAGAGGCATACCAGGAGATTGTAGATAGAATGGGTGTTTCAGAGTAGCCATGTAAATAAGGGGGCAAAGCCCCAAAATAATCTCCCCCAATCCCCATAAAAAGTATGTATTAAATGGGATGGGTCTGGGAAGGGGCCGCGCCCCTTCCTACGTGGGGTTTGGGGCAAAGCCCCAATAAATAATCACATATCATTCACCCTGTTTAATGGGGATTTCATGAGAAAGCGTAATTTCCAAGTATTATCTGGGGGGGCTGCGCTCTCTGGGTTCCAAATGGACAAGCTAGCAGAGACATTGGGAGGGATAACACCTTCTTTATCTCTTGTTTCAGCACGATTTATCCATTTTATCGACTTAGACGGTTCACTCTCAAAAGAAGATCAGAACATTTTAACCGCTCTGTTGACCTACGGTGCTGCGAATAACCAAGAGCCGGACCCTACCAATGAGCCAGTTGTAGTTGTTCCCCGTTTTGGCTCAATATCTCCATGGTCTACAAAAGCAACAGAGATAGCCAAACGGTGCGGTTTGCAACAGATACACCGCCTGGAACGTGGCATCGCCTATGAGTTCTCTTCGTCAGCCATATCTTCAGAAGATCTAGCAGCTATAACCCCCCATATTCATGATCGTATGACCCAAGAGGTGGTGGTGGGTTTTGCTGCAGCCCAAAAAATGTTCGCTGACCACAAAGCACGCCCATTGACCACAGTTCCTGTAATAAGTGATGGTATTGCAGCTTTGGAGGCGGCTAATGGTCGATTGGGTTTGGCCTTGGCTACTGACGAGATGGAGTATCTAATCAACTATTTTAACAGCCGTGGTAGTGATCCCACAGATGTTGAATTGATGATGTTTGCTCAGGCCAACTCTGAACACTGTCGCCACAAGATATTTAATGCTGCATGGCAGATAGATGGTGAAGAGCGAAGCGAAACCCTGTTTGGCATGATTCGCAACACAGAAAAAAGCTCCCCAGAAGGTACGTTGATAGCATATTCAGATAACTCTGCGGTGATGGTTGGTGGTGAGGGAAAGCGATTTTATCCCGATTCTAAAACAGGTGAATATACCTACCACAACGAAAATACAGCAATTTTAATGAAGGTGGAGACCCACAACCACCCAACGGCTATCTCTCCTTATCCCGGTGCTGCTACTGGTAGCGGCGGTGAAATTCGTGATGAAGGGGCCACCGGGCGCGGCTCTAGTCCCAAAGCTGGTTTAACAGGTTTTTCTGTCTCCAACCTGCAACTTCCTGATGCTGTTCAACCTTGGGAGTTGGATTATGGTCGCCCCGATAGGATTGTATCACCGTTGGAAATTATGATTGAAGGCCCACTTGGTGGTGCAGCATTTAACAATGAGTTTGGCAGACCTAACCTTGGGGGTTATTTTCGTACCTATGAAGAGAATATAGCTGGAGAGGTGAGGGGTTATCACAAGCCCATCATGATTGTTGGTGGTTTGGGCCATATAAATGCTGACTATGTGGAAAAACAGGCTATACCAGTTGGTAGCCTGATTATTCAAATTGGTGGTCCGGCAATGTTGATCGGTCTGGGGGGTGGTGCTGCATCATCACAAACCAGTGGTACATCCAATGCTGATTTGGATTTTGCCTCGGTACAGCGTGAAAATCCCGAGATGGAGCGTCGTTGTCAGGAGGTGATCAACCGCTGCTGGCAGTTGGGAGAGGGCAATCCGATACTCTCCATCCATGATGTGGGGGCTGGTGGTCTATCAAATGCGGTTCCTGAGGTTATCCATGGTGGTGGTGTGGGAGGGCGGTTTGAACTTGCAAATATTCCCAACGATGATCCGGGAATGTCTCCCATGGAGATATGGTGTAACGAAGCCCAAGAACGTTATGTTCTAGCAATTGGACCTCAAGATCGTGATCTTTTTGCCGATATCTGCGCACGAGAGAGATGTCCATGGGCGGTTTTGGGCCATGCTACCAAAGAGAAGCAACTGGTTTTAACCCATGAGGCAGCCAACACCACACCAATTGATATGGATATGGAAATCCTGTTGGGCAAACCTCCCCGTATGGAGAGAAATGTAACACGTAAAAAAGATGAACTAATAAATCTAGAAGTAGCTGAAATTGATATAAATGAGGCAGCCAAAAGAGTTTTGGCTCTACCAACAGTAGCTGATAAAGGTTTTCTTATTACCATTGGAGATCGTAGCGTTACCGGACAGGTGTGTCGGGATCAAATGGTTGGCCCCTGGCAGGTTCCTGTTGCAGACGTTGCTGTAACCGCCCGTGATTATATCAGTTATGCTGGTGAGGCTATGGCTATGGGGGAACGTACCCCTGTAGCATTGATTAGCGGTCCTGCCTCTGGTCGTCTGGCTGTTGGTGAGGCTGTTACCAATATGGCTGCGGCCCGTATCAATAAAATTGCAGATTTAAAACTATCGGCAAACTGGATGGCTCCGGCAGGACACCCAGGGGAGGATGCAAATCTGTTTGATACAGTCCAAGCAGTGGGTATGGAGTTATGCCCCCAATTGGGTATAGGTATACCTGTGGGCAAGGATTCTCTATCTTTAAAAACTGTATGGAGCGAAAACAGTGAAAACAGAGCTGTAACTGCTCCGGTTTCCCTTGTTATTTCAGCTTTTGCTCCTGTTGCAGACATACGAAAAACATTAACTCCACAACTGCAACATGTTGATAGTGATGATACTGAGCTTATTTTAATTGATTTGGCTAATGGCAAAAACCGCCTTGGGGGTTCTTGCTTAGCCCAGGTATATAAACAGTTGGGAAGTGAATCGGCCGATCTTGATAACCCGGCTAATTTGGTTGAATTTTTCTCTGCAATGCAAGAGCTAAACCAGCAAGGTAAAATTTTAGCCTATCACGATAAGAGCGATGGCGGTCTATTTGCAACAATATGTGAAATGGCTTTTGTTAGCCATTGTGGTATAGAGATAAACCTTGATGGTCTTCCCGGTTCACCCCTTGATATACTTTTTAATGAAGAGTTGGGAGGGGTAATTCAGATTTTGAAAACTGATCGGGATATGGTGTTGCAGCAGCTGTCAGGTGCTGGAACGGTTTTGGTTATTGGTAGTCCTAACAGTGAAGAGCAAATAGTTTTTAATAAAAATGGCAAGCTGGTACTTGGTGATAGCCGTTTGAACTACCACCGTATATGGAGTGAAGTTAGCTTTAGGGTGCGTTCTTTAAGGGATAACCCAGTAACAGCTCGTCAGGAGTATGATAGCATACTTGCATTTGATAACCCTGGAATGCACGCAAGTTTAACATTTGACCCTAAACTTCCACCTAAAATTATCAGCAAACATAGACCACCCATAGCTATATTGCGAGAGCAGGGGGTCAATGGTCATGTTGAGATGGCAGCGGCATTTGAGCGTGCCGGGTTTAATGCGGTTGATGTAACCATGTCTGACCTTTTTGCCGGGCGTGTCTCCCTTGCCGATTTTCGAGGTTTGGCTGCCTGTGGCGGTTTTTCTTATGGTGATGTGTTGGGAGCTGGGGAGGGGTGGGCAAAATCCATTCTTTTTAACGGTAATTTACGTTCTCAGTTCAGCCAATTTTTTATAAGACCGGATACCTTTGCTTTGGGTGTGTGTAACGGTTGCCAGATGTTGAGTAACTTAAGAGAGTTGATACCTGGTGCACAAAACTGGCCCTATTTTAAAAGTAATACCAGTGCTAGATTTGAAGCCCGTGTTGTGATGGTTGAGATACAGGAGTCACCCTCAATATTATTTAAAGGAATGGCAGGTTCACGATTGCCTGTTCCGGCTGCTCATGGAGAGGGTCGGGCAGAGTGTAAATCTGCTAATGAGTTGGAGTCTATTAATAATAATGGGTTGGCTTCTATGCGTTTTGTCGATAATCTAGGCAGATCGACAATGGATTATCCAGCAAATCCCAACGGATCACCGGACGGTTTGACTGGGGTTACTACACCAGATGGTAGGGTGACAATTATGATGCCCCACCCTGAGAGAGCTTTTAGAACTGTCACCAATAGCTGGTATCCTGGTAAATGGGGTGAGCAGTGGGGAGAGGATGGTCCATGGTTGAGGCTATTTCAAAATGCCAGACTATGGATTGATAACAGTTAGAAAATATCCACCAGACTACTAAAATAGTATATAAAGGGGTAATGCCCTTTTTGTGTGGGGTTTAGGTTTAGATCTATCGGAGGTTAAAGTGGCTGATTCCGAACTTGATGAAGAGGAAGTAGAGGTAAACGAGTCTGACGAAGAGTCTGCTGATGATGAAGATGGAGGTGGTGAGCTTACCCCGGAGCAGAAGAAGAAAAAACAGCTGATGTTGGTAGGCATAATAGTTGGTGGTATGATTGTTCTGCTAATAGCGGTGGGCATGTTTTTTTCTGGCCCTGAGAAAACCCAAGCTCAGATAGAGGAGGAGGAGGCTGAGGCCCGTAAGGGAGTTGTCAAAATTACCGGGTATGGTGAATTTCTCTATGAAAAAATTCCTGATTTGGCAAACATTCCCTATAGCGACGAAGAAGAACAGCAAGAGCAGATGGAAGAGGACGATGATGACGGTGGAAACAGGCCAGCCGTTATGAAAAAACCTAAACTTCCTGGTGGTGAGGTGGTTTACACTGCTGGAGCAAAAAAGATTATTGGTAAAAACAAAAATCAAGCAGGGGTGGTTTTGGTCGATAATATTCAGGTACAAAAAGGTGACAACAACGAACCGCTCATCCAGGCTAGAATCCACAATCAGAGCAGCCAATATCTAGCCAATGTTCATATAGATATTCTATTTTTGAATAGCCGTGGAAAAACCATGTTTAAACGGGCGATAAACCCATTGGTAATCTCTGGAGGGCTGTTTGGTGATAAGATCCAGACATTAGCACCTGGAGCATCCAGGATATTTATTGTTGATGCAACAGAAGTTCCCAAAGGTTGGTCCCAAGAGGTTAATTACGCCTTGGTAAAATATAACTTTGCCCCGTGAAAACAGCTCCATTGATACTTGCCTCAACCTCTCCATATCGTCGGCAACTTTTGGAGAGGTTGTCTATCCCTTTTACCGTTGCAAATCCTGACATAGATGAAACCCCAATTATTGGTGAATCTCCCGAAAAGCTGGTTGAACGCCTTGCAATAGATAAAGCTCGTAAAATTGCAAAGAACAACCCCGGTGCTGTAGTAATAGGTTCAGATCAGGTTGCAGTTATAGCTGGGAAGATTACTGGCAAACCGGGAAGTCACAAAGCAGCAGTCAAGCAGCTAAAAAGTGTCTCTGGAAAAGAAATTGTATTTTATACAGGATTGTGTTGTTATATAGCGATTGACATGGGGGGGGCAGAAGATCAGATACTATCGGCAGTGGTTCCATTTAGGGTTGTGTTTCGTAACTTAAACGATGGACAGATTCAAAATTACCTAAAGCGAGACAAACCCTATAATTGTGCTGGCAGTTTTAAGTCAGAAGGATTAGGTGTGGTACTGTTTGACCGGCTAATAGGTGATGATCCCAGTGCCCTGATGGGACTACCTTTGATAAAACTAACCACCATGTTGGAACAGGCCGGGGTTCCTGTGGTATAGAGTTGTAAGGTGCTATGTTATGCAAATGCTAAAGTTCTGTTTTGGAATTTTTTTACTGCTCCAGCTATTAGTTCCATCATCTCTTTTTGCCGACCAATCATTAATTGTTAGGTTTACCGATCCCAATCGGCAGATGGTCAAACCAGAAAAATGGCTTAAAAGATCAATTGAATACGGTAAATGGGCCAAGGGTGCTGATATTGCAATAACATTGGACCAGCACCTCTATCCCACATTTCTACCAATGATAAAAAATTATGCCAAACAGCACAGTTTGGATATATCTGTACGTGAGGGAACCTGTGGAACTTCAGAGGGATTGATAAATAAAAAGCAGGTTGATATCGCTGGTTATTGTTGCCCACCTTCGTTGACCGACCGTTTACCAGGGCTTGAGTTTCACACCATCGGTATTGCCGCTTTAGCGATATTGGTAAACCCTAACAATCCAGTAAAAAATCTAACTACCAGTCAGGTACGGGATATTTTTAGAGGAAAAATAACCAACTGGAACCAGATAGAACCAGCACCTGGGAAAAAAAGGTTGAATCTACCTATACGCCCGGTTGGTCGTCTTCACTGTAAAACCCGTCCTGGTCATTGGCGGGCAATTTTGGACAATGAAGATGAATTTTCACCATCTTTGGTTGAAGTCGGGCAGATTTCCAACATGATTTCTGTGGTTGCTGAATATAAAGGGGCCATTGGTTATGAGGTTTTGTGGAATTTAACCCGTTTTAAAGGTCAAGGAAAACCAAAATCTGTCTCCATTAACGGTGTATCCCCTTATGACAATGAAGCAATTGCCAAAGGTAGTTATCCATTCTACCGTGTAGATAATATCACCACCTGGAAACCACCTCACCTCGCAAAATCCAAGGCGAAAAATTTAGTCGATTTTATAAGTAAAAAAAGCATAATTACCGATGATATTTTTGCTTTGGTTCCGGTTACCAATTTACGACAAAATGGCTGGAAATTCAAAGGTAATGAGCTTATAGGGGAGCCATAATGGGGTTTGGTTTTTCAACTGTAAAAAAGTTATTGCCCAACCTGCATGGTATCTCATTAACACTAAAGGCTCTTATATTAACAGTTAGTGTTGGCATAGTGTTTTGGGCCTTCAATAACTATTTTCAAACGGAATATCAAAAAAAGGTTTTTAACGACTACCTGTTGGTGGAGCTACATAAACGTGCCCAATCAGATTGGGGGTCCTTTGATAGCCATCTAAGGATTCAGATGCAGGCCGGGAAACTGTTGGTGGAGCGTAGTAACTTCATTGAATATATTGAAGGTTTAGAGGCAAAAAACTGGGCAGATGATGAAAATGTCACTCCGTCAACCACTATTTTGGTGCAACCAAAATGGTTGCCAAAACGTTCAATTGTAAGGGGTCTTGTTAACTCCAGCCATTTTATTCTTCTTGATCCAAAAAATAGAATAAGAGAGGTGTTCCAAAATAGTTTAAAAAAACTGCCAGATACGCTTCTACCAAATCTTTATGATGACATGGTGGGGATTACAAGCCGTAATACAATTTTGGTGGATAATGGTAAGCCGTTTTTGTTTGCCAAGGTTGCTCTGTTAAACGAGGATAAGCTAAGTCGAGCCACCTTGATTTTGGTTACAGCTATTGATGATGATTTCCTTTTAAACCTACAACTAGAAAGTAGGTCAGAAGGGGTTTTGGTTTTTCTTGATCAAGAGGGAACACGTGTTGTAGCAAGTAGTCGTCCAGATTTGGTGCATTCAGGAGTGAAGGTTGAAACCCTGAAAGAGAAATATTTAATACTGGAAAAATCATTTTTTGATTACGGTTTTTTATCTGAATATTTTGTACAGTTTGCCACTTTAATACCCATCTCCCAGATCAAAACATTAAATGATGCCATATCATATGCAGGTCGTACCCAGAGGGGTTTTGCCCACATTGTTATGATTGTTCTTACAATTATGATTGTGGTGTGGTTGGTGGGCCACATAAAAGATTTTACCAATGAAATGCTGCATTTTACCCGGGAATATCTAGGTTTTGAGCCGTCAAAAGCTAAAGGTGGTGATCAACTACAGGTGATGAAAGATCAATTCAAGCTACTGTCCAACGAAATTATCGCAGCTAGAAAACAGGAGTCAATCCACAAAGAGGAGCTACTTGAAACCAACCAAGCCCTTTCCCAGTCGTTGGTCATGGTTAAGCGCACCCAGACACAACTTGTTGAAGCAGAAAAAATGGCTGCTCTGGGTGGTTTGGTTGCAGGTGTCGCCCATGAGATAAACACCCCCTTGGGAATAGGAATGACAGCGGCATCTTTTTTACAACGTCGTTGTAAGGAGTCTGCCAATCTTTTAGCAGAAGAGAAACTAAAAAGATCCGAACTGGATACATATTTTTCAGAAGCAACTGAGTCATCAACTTTGATTTTGACCAACCTTACCAGAGCGGCAAAACTTATTCGCAGTTTTAAACAGGTGGCAGTGGATCAAGCCAGCGAAGATAAACGTATCTTTAATCTGAAAAATTATATCGATCAGGTGTTGACTAGTTTTAATCACCGTTTGCGCAACACAACCCATTCAATTACTGTATCTTGCCCTGATGATCTAGAGTGCAACACATATCCAGGCGTATTATCACAGATTATCACCAACTTTATCGAAAACTCTCTTATTCATGGCTATAAAGAGAAAGATTCTGGTGAAATGTTAATAGATATATCAGTTGCTGCTGGACATCTGGTTTTTAAATACAGAGATGATGGTAGCGGGATAACAGAAGAAAACCGCAAAAGAATTTTTGAGCCATTTTTCACCACCAATAGAAGCCAGGGTGGCAGTGGTTTGGGCATGAACATTGTTTATAATCTAGTAACCCAGACCATAGGTGGCAAAATCGAGTGCATAAGTGAGCCGGGTAAGGGGGTTGAGTTTATTATAATTTGTCCTGAGGTTGATAACGATGGCGAACCGTTTGTCGCCTGATTTATTTCGTGCTTAATTCCTTATCACCCCTTTAAAAGATCATCTATAGATTTACACTCCTCAGCTGCTAAATCAAACGTAAAAATTGCCAAATCTTCTACCATGTGTTGTGGTGATGTCGTACCTGTAAGGGGAACTATGGCTGATTTTGTTAAATAACGAAAAAAGATCTGTTCTGGTGTACGTCCATACTTTTTTGCCAACTGTTGTATAGTAGCAGAGGCCAGCACCTTGGGGTTGGCTGTCAATGTCCAAAAACTCTGGTAGATTATATTGTTTTTCTTGCAAAAATCTCTTATGCCTACATCATATCCAGTGGTAGCATAAAATCTATTTTGCACCACAGCTGGTTTATTGTCGGCTTTATTGTAGAGATATTCCAATACACGAATATCATAGCAGTTGCTGATACCCAACTGTTTTGTTCCACCATCATTAAAAATGGTCTCCATAGCTCTCCATACGGTCATTAGCTCCAGAGGGGTATTTAAAGGTGAGTGTAAAACCATGCAGTCAAGGTATGGAGTTTGAAGATTTTCAAGGGATTTTTGAAACGATTGCGCAACCTGTGTTCCAAGGTCGGCTTTTGCATCATAGGGAATCCGTGTTGGATCTTGTCCATTGATAGGGGTAAATTTGGTTTGTAAATATAGTTCTTCACGTTTTAAACCTGAGTTAAGCTCACCAGCAACTCCTTGACCAACCCCAACTTCATTATAATGTTTGGGCTGACAAGCCGTATCAATACCCCGAAACCCGCTGTCAATTGCCTTGGCAACCAAACCTGCTGTCTTATCCTTCTTCCAAGCTGTTCCATAGATAATTGGCGGTATTTGCACACCATATGATGAGGTTAAATAGTTCTCTTTGTTCATGGTTGGCTCCAATAGCAGGATTATTTACTGTATGATTATCCCTTAACTAGCTTGGTAAAACTATAAATT
This sequence comes from Magnetococcales bacterium, assembly GCA_015232405.1. Taxonomy (GTDB): domain Bacteria; phylum Pseudomonadota; class Magnetococcia; order Magnetococcales; family JADFYX01. Next base: position 11,043 of record JADFZS010000076.1, read on the forward strand.
CAACTGTTAATCTTCTGGACCTCCTTTGTTGATTAGTTCAACTCTAATGGCATATGGGTTAACCAGCTCAATATGTTTCTTGGATGTTATCATATACTGCACTGAACTGCTGTAATAACTTGTTGAAGTAACAGAGCTAAATTACGGTTTTAGAATTTTAGACTCGACGTGGCACTAAAAAAAGACTATATTAGCATTATAAAAAACGCTAATTAAATGAGTGTACAATGGACATTACCAAAGACATCAGACCACTAACCGAGTTCAAGCGAGACACTTCACGCTTTATTTCCAACCTTAAGGAAACAGGTCGCCCAACGGTTTTAACCATTAATGGTATACCAGAATTGGTTGTGATGGATGCCAAAGCGTGGCAAGAAGCTCAAGACCAGCTAGATTATGCTCAGACTGTTGCAGGTATCCAAAAAGGATTGGATCAAGCCCGAAATGGTCAGGGTGAAAAAGCTTCGGTTTTTTTTAACAGCCTTGAAGATGAGAAAGCATGAAGCACTATCAGGTTATAATCATGCCTGAAGCAATACAAAATATCAGAGAAACGAATCAAAATTTAAATAAAGAAAATCCAATTTATGCTAAGAAATGGCGAGAATAGATACAAAAAGCCATAAGCAATCTGAGAAATTTACCAAAATCACATCCTGTTGCACCTGAAAGTAAAGCTTTTGATTGTGAAATCCGCCATTTGTTTGTCGGACGCAGGATTCCATGGCGAGTTTTCTTTACCATCGATGGTGAAACTGTTCAAGTGCTTCATGTCCGTCACGGAAGACAAGATTACTGGAAACGTTAGGTTTCCTATGATTTTAACTTGTCCTACGTTGCTACATCAATAAAGCTTATACTACCGTAACCATACAAATCTTTACATAATCATTAGTTGAGATAGTTGCTCCATAATAAAATAAGGAAGGGCTGTAATTTTTTGTTATGTGATTAATGATTTTTACCCAACTGGCAGTGATATTCCTTTTTACATTATGTATCAGTTGCAGGCGTCTGCGCAATTAACGGCATAAATAGCTGCAACACATGGTTGATAAAAGTCTCTTTATCGTCTGATTTTTTATCGTATCCTGGGAGGTGTCGCCTTATTGAAGCTGTATCATAGTGGTGGTGGATAATGGCTATTAAGGACATGACCAGCTGGTCGGGTTTTGACTTTTTTGTAATTGGCCCCAGAAATTGGACCAGTTTTTGGAATGATTCGGCAAACACCTGGGTAGATAACTGTTTGAGCCTCTCATCATCGCCGTCCAATATTTCCCGTGAGATAATCTGATGGAAAACCGGGTTATCCAAACGGTCTTGTACCATATCCCGAACAATTCGTTCAAACCGTTGTTGAGCTGTTCCTTCCTTTGTCAAACCTTCTAACAATAGTGATGATGTTGAGGTAAATGCCCTGGCTAGCGCTTCTAGATACAGGGTTTTTTTGTCGGGAAAATGGTGGTATAGAGATGCCGGGCGCATACCAACTGTTTTGGCTATTTGGCGCATGGAAACACCTTCATACCCCTTGTCAGCAAAGAGGGGAAGTACGGTTTGTAATATGATCTCCTTACTGGATAGCTCAGAACCACTCACGCCATCTCTCCTAAATTATCTTTGGTGGGATAAATCTGAAAAAATATTGCATAAAGTACAGGAACCACAACCATTGTCAAGATGGTGGCAAAAAGCAGCCCTCCCATTATGGTAACTGCCATATCAACAAAAAAAGCGTCTCCTAACAGTGGCAACATACCCAAAACCGTTGTACCAGAGGCCATGACTACCGGGCGTAAACGGCTGACAGAGGAGTCTAGCACTGCCTGGATTGGTGTTTTGCCCTCTTTGATTTCCAGGTCGATTTGATCCACCAGAACAATGGCGTTTTTAATCAACATGCCCGATAGACTCAATACCCCTAAAAGAGCCATAAAACCAAAACTTCTATCGGCAATCAACAGTCCAAACGTAACACCAATCAAAGATAGGGGAACAGTTAACCAAATTACCAAAGGCTGCCGTACTGTACCAAAAAGCAACACCACAACGATGATCATGGCGAGAAAACCAAGGGGCAACTGGACAGCAATACCAGCCTGGGCTTTTGTGGCATCTTCATGCTCGCCACCCCACTGTAAAGAGTATCCTGGTGGCAGTTCAATAGCCTCAATTTGTGGCTGTACTTTTTTAAATACCGAGTCAGCAGTTAAACCAATTGCTGGATCACCGATGGCAGTTATGGTTTTTTTGCGGTTTCTGCGCATTATCAATGCCTCTTCCGTCTCAACCAAAAAGCCGGATGTCACCTGCCGTATGGGTATAGTCTTACCTAGTTGGTTGCTCCACACCTGTACATCAACAATACTCTCAGGGTTTAATCGTTGGGTATCGGGATAGCGCATGACAATGGGAATTAATGTATCTTTCTCTCTATAGGTTCCAACTTGGGTTCCAGAAAAGGCTGTCTGGATAGCTGTGCTAAGATCTTTACGGCTGACTCCTGCCTCTCTTGCCATTGACTCAGAGTAGACAGGACGGATGATTTTTTCCCGCTGTCGCCAGTTTTGCCGAACATTTATCACCCCGTTGGCTATCATTATTGTTTCTGCCTGTTTAGCCAGATCACGCAGAACAACTGGATCATCTCCATTAAACCGGGCTTGTATCTTTCCTTCGCTGCCAGGTCCAAGGCGAATTCGTTCAAAACGTGTTTGTGCTTGGGGAAAATCATCAGCAATTGATTTTACTTGGTCAATAATGTTATCCATCTTTTGAAAATCATCCACACCAACCACCAATTGGGCAAAACTTGCTTTTGGTAGGTGAGGGAGATAGACCAACATAAAACGGGCGGCTCCGGCTCCAACAAAGCTGCTAACAGAATTTACCCCATCAATAGCCAAAACCCTTTTTTCCAACTCTTGGATATCTTCATCTGTTGCTCGAATATCTGTTCCTTGAATCCGCTCAAAAGAGATTAAAAACAGTGGTGTGCTGGAGTTGGGAAAAAAGGACTGTTTAACCAGCCCAAAGCCGATAACAGCTGCTACCAACATGGTGATCATCAAACCAACTGTCAACCATCTGAACCGTAATGCTTTTTTAAGTACGCCTCGATAGGCGTTATATAAATAAGCATCATAGGGATCGTTAGCAATTGAATTTTTATCAGGTGCGCGCAACAGTTTTTCACATAGATAAGGACCAATGGTAATTGCTAAAACCCAGCTTAGTATCAGAGATATCAAAATGACATAAAACAGGGAGCCAACAAATTCGCCAGTGGCATCGTCAGATAGCCCAATACCGGAAAAAGCCAATATCCCAACTATGGTAGCACCAAGTAGGGGCCACTGGTTTTGTTTTACCACTTCACTAGCTGCTAGGGTTCGGTTCATACCTTGCTGAACACGTATCAAAATTCCTTCAGCCACCACAATGGCATTATCAACCAACATACCCATGGCGATAATCAAAGCACCAAGGGATATTCTTTGCATGTCTATATGAAAAATCTTCATGAAAAACAGGGTTCCCAGCACAGTCAACAACAGGGTGACACCTATTAGAAAGCCTGCCCTTAACCCCATGAAAATCAATAGCACGCCAATGACAATTCCCACAGAAGCAGCAAGGTTACTGACAAAGCCGTTAACTGATTTTGCCACCAGCTGGGGTTGTTGGTAGATGCTGTTTAGCTCCATACCAATGGGTGTTTCAGACTGAATTTCAAAAAGACGCTCATCAATACGTTTACCCAAAGCCACAATATTTACTCCAGAAAGCCCGGATACTCCTATGGTGATGGCCTCTTGTCCATTAAAGCGGATGATCTGCTCAGGTATCTCCTGGTAGCCGCGCCTGACTTGTGCCACATCACCTAAACGTAACAACCTGCCGTCCTGGCCTGTGCCAACCAACAGATCTGCTATTTCATTTATGGTGTTAAAACCCTGTTTGGGGCGGATACGGATGTAGTTATCACCAGAACGTACTCCACCTGCTGGGGATATAAGATTGTGACTTTGCAGGGTGTTTATCAATACACCAGGTGATAGCCCTTGGTTGGCAAGCTTGCTTCGGGACATCTCCACAAAAACTCGCTCTTGTTGTTCTCCTTTAAAATCAACTTTTGCCACACCAGCAACCAACAAAAGCTCTTTTCTAATGGTTTTTGCCACTTCATAAAGCTCTCTGGAGCTAAACCCAGGACCAGTTAGGGCATAATAGATACCAAAAACGTCGCCAAAATCATCAATAACCTTACTAGTATGAACTCCAGGGGGTAATGAATGCTGGGCATCGCCAACCTTACGGCGCAGTTCATCCCAGACTTGTGGTAGGGAGCTTTTATCAAATGATGGCAGTATGGTAACTGTTATTTCAGATACCCCCGGTTTTGATTTGGAGGTTATTTTTTCTAGCTGTCCCATCTGTTGGATGGCAGTTTCCAGGTGGTCTGTCACCTCTTTTTCCACCTCGGAAGCTGTAGCACCGGGGTAGGGGGTTATAACAAGGGCATCTTTAATGGTAAATTCAGGGTCCTCATAACGACCCAAAGTTTCAAAACCGTACCAACCACCAAACAGACACCCCAACATTATCATCCAGGTGATTACACTTTTTTCTATGGCAAAACGGGCAATATCCATCACTCTATCTCACTTTTTTTATTGGGGATCACGGGCTAACCAAGGACGGACCATGCTCTCCTTGCGCAGCAGCCCACCTCCTGCTGCCACAATGGTCTCGCCACCTTTTAAGCCAGATGAAATGGTGGCCATTTTGCTTCCCAATTTTGCAACTTTAACAATCTGTTTTGTAACTTTCCCTCCTTTTGGGGTGGTGATCCAGATATAAAAACCCCCTTCACTGTCACTAACCAGAGCCTCTACCGGTATCTCCAAGCTTCCGTTTTTTGTGTGGTTGTTGAATACAACCTCCACAGTGGTTGTCATACCGGGTAGAATGTTAAACCCTTCAATGGGAACCAAAGAGAGGGTCACTTCATAGGTTTGGGTTTTGCTATCGGCCTCGGTTGCATGTTCCTTATACTCAACAACCAACCGTTGGGATGGTAGGGCTTCAAATATTGCTTCCGATTTTATGACATCCTCTTTGCGAATGGTCGCCATCACCTGTTCAGGCACATTAATTCGGACCTCTAGATTTTGCAGGTTTTGCAGTTGTACTATCGGGATTCCCGCTGCAATGTTTTGATGATTTTCCACAAAACGTTTAGAGATAATACCGTTGAAAGGGGCTTTTAGTGTGGTATAGCCGACATTTCGTTGTGCACTGTCTCGAGCAGCAAGGGCTGAATCATAGGTGGCCTGGGCTTTGTCAACTGCTGCTTGAGCTACATGACCCTGTTTGAAAAGCTTTTTTTTGCGATTGAGAGCTAAAGATAGCTCTCTTAACGTGGCCTGGACCCTTCCTAGTGCCAGCTTAAGATCCTTGGAATCCAACCGAGCGATGACATCCCCCTTATTAACAGTCTGTCCTTCACGGACAACAAGCTGGTTTAAGCGTCCCGAAACCAGAAAAGCCAATGATGCCTCTTTGCCCGGTCTCACTTTGCCTACAAAACGCATCAGATTACCTTTTTGGTTTGTGGTAACAAGATGTAATTTAGCTGGTCGCACGCCAATGTTTTGTACCTTCTGTTCTTCTTGTTGGGTGCAACCAGCTAACACAGCACCTATGCAGATCAAGCCCACCAAATAGCTGATCTTTATATTGTTTAAACTGTTCATATTCTCAAATCCTTACAATGACCTTTTGCTCTCTTTTTTCACCCAGTTACGCTTAATCAGATGGCAACTTGCTAAAGCCAAAATTTGATGATTCTCTGTTAAGCAACACTCTATCAGGCAACTTGATTTTCACCTACCGAACGAACGTTAGGCTAGCAATTAGTGAACTTCACGTCAAGAAATATTTTCTAATCAATCTTCAAGTAAATCTAAGTCCAGCACGTTATCTTGTTTCACAACCATGAGGGGAGAGGGGGGGAATGTTGAAAAACCCAAAAAGCGGATGCTGGTTAAATGTTAAACCGAGAAAGCATCCACTTTTTGGGAATGATATGGTGTGTCTTTTCTATAAAGGGGCTTATGTAGATCCTTTAACGATGCCCATATTTATTTTTTTTGACTTGGTTGACCATACGGGAAAAACGACGGTCTCTGTCACGTTGTTGCCACTGGGACTCTTTTAAATACTCCTGTTCCCTTTGTAGTTTTAGATAATTTTTAAGATGCCTTTTATCCAAATCACCATTTTGTATGGCAGCCAAAACAGCGCATCCCATAACACCTTCATGGCTACACCCTCTATATTTACATCGGCTGGCAAACTGCTCAATATCAGAGAACACCTTTTGCAGCCCCTCTCGGTTTTCTCCTAACCGTAGCTCTCTCATTCCTGGTGTATCAATCAACCATGCTCCATCATCCATTTGAAACATATGCCGGGATACTGTGGTATGCCTGCCTCTACTATCTTGAGCGCGGGCTGCTTGGGTACGGTTTACCACCTCTCCCAATAAAGAGTTGATCAATGTAGATTTACCAACACCTGATGAGCCAAGAAAAGCCACTGTTTCCCCAGGGGCGGTCCAAGGTTTGAGTATCTGGGATATCTCTGAGCTACGAGCATCCATGGTAACAGCAAGGGTGTTGCCATTCAGAGCTTCAACTTCACGACGGTAGAACTCCGGGTCATCAACCAAATCCGCTTTGGTAAGCAGGATAACAGGTTGTGAGTTGCCTTCATGGGCCAGAGCGAGATAACGCTCGATTCGTGATAGTTTGAAGTCACGATTACATGATGTGACGATAAACAGAGTATCAATATTTGCTGCTATATACTGTGTTTGTTGTCCATGGCCTGATGATCGCCGTGAAAGGCTTGATATACGCTGCAAAAGGCGTATTGGTTGTAACTTACTGTCAAGCAATAACCAATCACCAATCATCGGTTGTTCTTCATGGGACAGCAACCGCCATTTTCCTGGTAGTTTTAGCTGTTTGCTGCCCTCTTCATTTTGCAGGGTTAGCCATTCACCTTGGCAGCCAGTTACTCTGGCAACAGAGCAGTTGTCAAGTTCTTCAATAGTAATTTGTTGTTGAAAAAAAGGGCGCAAGCCCACGTTGGAATATGAAAAAATTCCGTTAGACATTGTTCGAAACCTCGATCAAAAATAGACGATCAGGCCTCTTTAATAACAAGAAGCCCGGTAAACAACCACCGGGCCGACCGAAATAATCGGTCAGAGGAAAAGCTCAAGCCTCAACCAATTTCCGACAGCCCGGAAAAACGAGGCACACTATCCATGAGGTACATAAAAACTCCTGTTAAAAAAATATCAACAAACGTCTAGCAGAGTAACATCACATTACATTAAAAACAAGTGGCTACAGTCACATTGTGAATTCTGTTATGTTTGGAAAAAACTGGCGGTTTCAAACACTTTGGGTCCAAATTTTTTGCCATTGTTATTCAAGGATCTCTTTAAAACAAAATCGAACAATAGTGGGTTGTATTCACGTATTTCTTTTAAGACTGGGACAGCCGTTTCATCTAAATAGCCCCATTGTGCCAGTCGTCCAGGCCAGATTACCGGTTTTACTCCTGGCAGAGGGTAGTCTGAGCCGTTTAAAAGTCGGCTGTGCCAGTCGGTGCGGTCTAAAAGTCTTGCTAGTACCTCTTGGGAGCGGTTAACCAATACAGTTGCCGAAATTCCCCCAAATAGTAATTCTTTATAATTATCCTCGTCCATCAAACGTGTGAAAAGGTCAAAACTGGGGCGTATGGGTCCATTTAAGCCAGCGTCAAGGTCAATATCCTCACCCATTGAAGCACAATGGGCAACAATTACTCGAACTCCATGATCCAAAGCTCGGCGCAACTTAAGGGGGTTGCCAAGTTCTTGTCCTCCGCCACCATGGACAGCTTTCTCCTCACCAGTATGGCATATTAATGGGATATTATGCTTAACAAGGGATTTGTAGAAGCGGTCGCACAGAGGGGAAGCAGGATTGATCCCCATTGCTTGCGGCAACCATTTAACTGCCAACGCCCCGTCTATCTTGGCCTGTTCCAACTCTTGGGGTCCATCGAGTCGGTATGGATGAATGGATGCACACCAAGCAAAACGCTCTGGATAGGCTTTGGCAACAGCGGCAGCGTAAGCATTGGGGATATGAAAGGCACTTCTGCTTTTGTCGGCTACCCCTTTCAAAAAATGTTTATTAAAGCTGATTTGAGCATGCTATTTATATATAGTTGCTGGGTAGTTGAGTTTGGCTTATCAATGGGAGGTTTTGATGAATAATGACAGAGAGTTGCAATCAGAGGAGCGAGAGTTTTTTACCTTGTTGGCAGAAGCGATTTTTATCAACCCTTTCAATGATGATCATAGAGCCTTAGATGCTCTGCTGCCCAAAGCCAAGGTGTTAGGTGATAACGCCCATGAGCACAGGCTTAACGCCATTGCTCCGGTTCTTGATGAGCGAATTGCAATCTTAGATCGTCGTGGTTTAAACAACATTCGCTCTTTTACTGGTTCTGATCGCAAGATTATGGAGTATGCCTATCTGTTTCAGCTTTATCAGGTGGTGCAGGACTCCTTTGATCTGCTTATCGAGGAGCAGTCCAAACAAGTTAAAAAGTTGGTAGCGGTTCCTTTTGCTGAAAAGCTGTTATCACAAATGCGGGATAGGGGGTTTTCGGTCAAAGAAAGTTTGCGCTATCTGGCTCTTTTTTATCAATTTCGTCGGGCCTATTTTTTTATTGTTGGTTCCTTGGTCGGCAACAGTTCTTCAATGAAGCGGCTACGTTTGGCTCTTTGGAATAATGTGTTTACCTGGGATGTGCGGATTTATGACCGCCATCTTTGGGGGAGAATGGAGGATTTCTCAACGCTTCTGCTTGGAGAGACTGGAAGCGGAAAAGGGGCAGCAGCTGCGGCTATTGGTCGTTCTGGTTTTATCCCTTTTGATGTGGAGAAAAGATGTTTTAGCGAAAATTTCATGGAAACCTTTGTGGCGATCAACCTTTCACAATTTCCAGAAACCCTTATTGAATCAGAGTTGTTCGGTCATCGTAAGGGGGCTTTTAGTGGTGCGATTGATCATTATAAAGGGGTGTTTGAGCAGTGCAGTGCTAATGGTGCTCTGTTTTTGGATGAGATAGGCGATATAACCCCCCAGGTTCAAATCAAGTTACTAAAAGTGGTGCAGGAACGTCTTTACACACCAGTGGGTAGTCGTCAGGAAAAACGGTTTTCCGGGCGGGTAATTGCTGCAACCAACCTCTCTTTGTCAGCACTGCGTAAGGATAGTTCATTTCGTGATGATTTCTACTATCGTCTCTGTTCTGATGAGATCATTGTTCCCCCTTTGCGCCAGAGAATAGCTGAGGAATCAGAAGAGTTGCCGGATATGGTGAGCTTGTTGATCAAGCGAGCTACCGGGGAGGTTAGTGATGATTTAACAGGGGAGGTGTTAGATGCACTGAAACGTGATTTGCCAACAGATTATAGCTGGCCTGGCAATGTGCGAGAGTTGGAGCAAGCTGTTCGCCGTATTCTCCTTACTCGCCAATACTCTGGTGACCCTCTGGCAATATCAGATATTGGAGGTGATTATCTGGACAAGATTCAGGCAGGAGAGTTGACAGCTAAAGAGCTGTTGAACCACTACTGTCAGTTACTTTATAAACGCTATGGGAGTTATGAGGAGGTGGCAAGGCGGGTTGAATTAGATAGACGTACAGTTCGTAAGCATGTGCATGGATAATCAACTATTTTAAGCTGATGCAAAAGGATGTAATTGCAACTATACAATAAATGTATATCAAATGTGCATAAATTGCACATCATTGTTGAGCCTGCTTATTGGATTGTTATGTAAGTATAGTTTTAAGGCATTGTTTTTATATGTAAATAAGAAAAAAATAAGATTGGCAAGCCGTCTGCTATATATAACTTGTAAATCATATTTTTTTAATACTTTCCGCCAATAAAAGATTTGGGTGGATAATAAAAACAGTGGAGGGTTCAAAATGGCACAAGGGCAATTTAATTTATTGGGGCAACGGCGTTTATTGCCGCTATTTATAACGCAGTTTTTAGGTGCACTTAACGACAATGTTTTTAAAAATGCACTGGTGATGTTGATCACCTACAGCATTGCTTCTCAAAGTGGTCAAAACAGCCAGTTGTTGGTTACCATGGCAGCAGGGCTTTTCATTCTTCCTTTTTTTCTTTTTTCTGCCATTGCTGGGCAACTGGCGGACCGCATGGAAAAATCTCTTTTGATTCGTCGTATTAAAATTACAGAGGTGGGGGTCATGACCCTCGGTGCGGTGGGTATGTTGTTGGCGGATGTTTGGTTTCTGCTTTTTGTTCTGTTTTTGATGGGTAGCCAATCGGCTTTTTTTGGTCCAGTTAAATATGCCATCCTGCCAGACCACTTAAGCAAAGATGAGCTGATCGGTGGCAATGCTTTGGTTGAGGCTGGTACATTCCTGGCTATCCTGCTTGGAACCATTGCGGGGGGACTGACAGTTCTGTCCCATAACGGAGTTGAGTTGATCTCTTTTACCGTTGTTGCTCTAGCCATTATCGGTTGGATTGCCAGTCGCAATATTCCTATCGCACCAGCTGCCGATCCCGGTCTTGTTATTGAAAAAAACATCCTGGTAGAGACATGGCGCATCATGAAGCGTACTACTGAGCATCGTGATATCTTTCTTTCCATTCTCGGTATCTCCTGGTTTTGGCTTGTGGGGGCTACCTATCTGGCCCAGTTTCCAACTCTTACCAAGGAGATTATTGGTGGCAACGAACAGGTTGTTACCCTTTTTCTTGCTGTTTTTTCCGTGGGTATTGGTATCGGTTCACTGCTCTGTAACCGTTTGTTGGGTGGCGAGGTGAGTGCCCGATATGTTCCTGTAGCTGCTTTAGGTATGGCACTCTTTGCTTTTGACCTTGTTATAGCGACGCACCATGTGGTTTCCATAAATGGTGGTCTGGTAGGGGTTGGAGCTTTTTTAGATCATGCTGCCAATTGGCGTATCCTGGTAGATCTGCTTTTAATAGCTATTAGTGGCGGTATCTATATCGTTCCCCTCTACAGCATTATGCAGAGCCGTAGCCCTGAGGCGAGTCGCTCCAGAATAATAGCTGGTAACAATATCATGAACGCCCTGTTCATGGTGGCTTCGGCTCTTATTACACTGGCTTTGCTTGGAAGTGGGTACAGTGTTACCTATGTTTTTTTGTTCATGGCTGTTGCCAATGTTCTAGTGGCCATATACATCTGTAAACTGCTGCCCCAGGTTGTGCTAAAAATGCTGTTTGCCAGTCTGTTTAAATTGTTTTATCGGGTGGAGCTTAAGGGTTGGGATAATTTTGCAAAAGCAGGGGAAAAATCTGTCATTGTTGTCAACCACGTCTCTTTTTTGGATGCTGCTCTTCTGGCTACATTTCTACCCAAAAAAGTGACATTTGCCATTAACACCCAAATAGCCAAACAATGGTGGGTAAAACCGTTTCTACAGATCATTGATGCTTTTCCTTTAGACCCCACCAATCCCTTTGCTCTTAAGCGATTGACCATGGGAGTAAAAGAGGGCCGTCACTGTGTGATATTCCCAGAAGGTCGAATCACAGTGACAGGGGCTTTGATGAAAATTTATGAAGGACCAGGATTAATTGCTGATCGTTCCGGGGCTGCAATTCTACCAATTCGGATAGATGGTGCTCAGTTTACCCCTTTTTCACGCCTGAAAGGTAAAGTTCGTCTGCGTTGGTTTCCCAAGATCACCATTACCATGCTGCCGCCAACTAGATTTGCTATGCCAGAAGAGATCAAAGGTCGTGAACGTCGTCGAAAGATCGCCCATAAGCTCTACGACTTGCTTTCGGATATGATGTTTGAGACAAGCAATACCAACGGTACGCTATTTACTGCTCTGACCGATGCTCGTGCTATCCATGGCGGTAATTTTAAAGTTTTGGAAGATATGGAGCGCAAGCCAGTAAATTATAACCGCCTAATCACAATTAGTACCATTTTAGGCAACAGTTTTAAGGGGTTTACCTCCCCCCAAGAGCGGGTCGGATTGCTACTGCCCAATGCTATAGGTGCTGTGGGAGCCTTTTTCGGTCTTCAGTCTATAGGGCGTATTCCGGCTATGCTCAATTTTTCAACTGGCCTTAAAAACATGCTATCGGCCTGTTCCACAGCCCAAATTCGTACCATCATCACCTCTCACCGTTTTGTGACATTGGCTAAATTGGACGAGACCATAACGGAGTTGCAAAAGGTAGCTGACATTGTCTACCTGGAGGATCTGAAAAATGAGATAACCTTGATGGATAAAGTCAGGGGATTGATTTCAGCTCGCTTGGCAGGGATAAGCAGGCAAAACAAAAAGGGAGAAGGGGATAAACCTGCGGTGGTTCTTTTTACCAGTGGCTCAGAAGGAGTACCCAAGGGTGTGGTGTTGAGCCATAGCAACATCCTCTCCAATATTAGACAGCTGAGTTCTCGAATCGACTATAATCCAACCGATATAGTCTTTAACGCTCTTCCTGTATTTCATTCATTTGGCTTAACTGGTGGATTGTTGTTACCGAGTCTTTCCGGTATCAAAACCTTTCTCTATCCGTCACCACTACATTATCGAATTGTGCCGGAAATGGTTTATGATAGCAACGCCACCATTCTTTTTGGTACTGATACTTTTTTAAAAGGTTATGCCAGGGTGTCTAATCCCTATGACTATTATAGTGTTCGGTATGTCTTTGCTGGGGCCGAGAAGGTCAAAGATGAGACTCGCCGGGTCTGGATGGAAAATTTCGGCTTAAGAATTTTTGAGGGTTATGGAGCAACCGAGACCGCCCCGGCTCTTTCCACCAACACCGCAATGCACTATAGACCCGGTACGGTGGGACGTTTGTTGCCAGGTATTGAATACCGTTTAGAGAAGGTTCCTGGTATTGAGGCAGGGGGTCGTTTATTTGTTTCTGGTCCAAATATTATGCTCGGGTATCTACGTGCCGATAATCCCGGTCAATTAGAGCCAATAGGTGATGGTTGGTATGATACTGGTGATATAGTTGAAATCGATCCTGACGGTTTTGTAAAAATAGCAGGGCGAACAAAGCGGTTTGCAAAAGTAGGTGGTGAAATGATCTCCCTGACTGCTGTTGAGTCCCATGCTGCATCAGTCTGGCCCGGTTTTGGTCATGCTGTGGTTTCTCTGCCCGACCCTAAACGTGGTGAGCAGTTGGTTCTACTGAGTGACTGCCCGGATGCTACCAGAGCAACTTTACAGGCGGATGCCAAAAAGCAGGGTATCTCCGAGTTGATGATACCGAAAATTATCAAGATAATAGATAGAATCCCGGTATTGGGAACCGGGAAAACCGACTATGTAGCTGTTAGAGGTTTGGTGTGTTAGAGCATTATTAAAGTGTCACAATAATTACCATGACTATTTTGAGTTCAACCATTACAAGTTCAATGGCTGAAACGGTGGAAGAGGGGGCTTGTGGTTTATGTTTTGGCGAAATATTTTACTCCTACCATACCCTCGAAATCCGCATCCTGGGTCCAAAGAATTGCTTTATGGCTTTTTGCTGTAGCCATAATGATACTATCAGCCATTGGTAGAGAGTGTTTCAGGCTGATGGCTGCGGCTGATAGGGATATTGATGATGTGAGGTCAACCACTGTGGCACTTTGCATGGCAGCGACCCCTTGAAGTGCGGCAACCTCATCTTTTTCCCGTAACAAAACCTTGAAAACTTCATAAATGGTAATTGTCGGTACGATCAACTGTGGTAAATCTGATAGTGGCATTTGAAAGTGAGAAGCGTTGGGGCCATCTGAAAAATATTCCAGCCAGCCCGAAGAGTCCACCACGTTCATACCCGGTCCGGCTCCTGCTCAATATGGGTATCTATCCCTTTGGCAAAGCCTCGTAGCTCAGAAATATCACGTATAGGTATCAACTCAATACGTCCATCATAAGCAATAACCTGCATCTTTTGTCCCGGCACAAGTTGCAGATCATCTCGTACCGGTTTTGGAATAACAACTTGAAATTTTGGTGACAAAGTAACCTGTTGCATAATCAACCTCTATCGATAGGTGTTTTGTAAAACGATATCATGATCGATAAGAGTATTCAACAATTCCATGGAACAGCACTCTTAGATCTATAATATTTTTCAAAGTCTAGTAATTTTATAACCTGCCTTGATAAATAGAAATTTCTGTTATTTGAGTCGATATTATAACTTTCTTATATTTGTGCGATGCGGTTTTAATCTGCTGAATTTTGCTTTTTTTAAGTAAATCTTTACAAATCAACACTTTGCTTGCTATCTAATAATATTTTTTAACAATGATAAAATAGCTTGTATAATATGTATTAAA
>JADFZS010000077.1 GCA_015232405.1 Magnetococcales bacterium
AATCGAAGTCACCTTTTTGGTGATGAGACTTTGATCTGTTATGCCAGATGAATCAATAGGTTGCGTCAGGTGCGTGCCGACAACTGCTGTTTCTAGGTTTATAGCTTTTGGCTAAAACAGATACTCTTTTTTTTAATTAAATATAGCGCAATGGCTACAAGCTATATATGATCTTTATCAGTGTTCCTTTACAGATTACATTTTTTAAAAATTGCCAGTTTAAAACTCCTATGAAAATCCTGCTTATTTTGCCACGTTTCACTAGTGTTTTAAAATCATATGATATGCCCCTGGGGATTTTATATATATCCGCAGCACTGAAACAGGCAGGTAAGAGTGTCTATAACTTCAACCTCAACCACCATGAGGGTCTAATTGAAAATCTTGTAAAACAGGCGATAGACCAAATAGATCCTGATATCTGTGCTTGTGGTGGTATTTCTGTCCACACCCAGACCATTAAAAAAATATTTACAGCTGCAAGAAAAGCCAAACCATCCATAATCAATATTGCTGGGGGTGGAATGGTGAGTGCCGATCCAGAAATGGCAGCAGAGCTAATTGATTTTGATATTGGAGTTATCGGTGAGGGGGAGAAAGCCATTGTTGAAATTGTTGATGCTTTAACTGACAATACCCCTATTGAGAATGTACCAGGGTTGGTTATCAAGCAAGATGGCAAGCCAGCAAAACTCACTTCAGATCGTGATATCAACCATGATATAAGCAGCTTGGCCTGGCCCGATTTTGCTGGGTTTCAAGAGGAGAGGCTGCTGGAACTACAGATTCCACAAGGCAACTATGTTTTTAATATTTACAACAATCCACGGGCCATACCAATTATATCAAGTCGTTCCTGCCCATTGAGCTGTACCTTCTGCTATCACCCCAACGGTAAAGTCTACCGGGAACGCGATTTAGACGATTTTTTTGCTGAACTTGACCATCTGATAGCAACATATGATGTGAACATAGTTATGGTATTAGACGAGCTGCTCTCCATCAAAAAAAAGCGTCTTGAAACTTTTTGCCAACGCATAAAACCGTACAAAATAAAATGGCTCTGTCAACTTCACGAAAAGAGTATAGACAAAGAGCTGCTCGAATTATTAAAAGAGTCAGGCTGTGCATTTATCAGCCTTGGCATTGAGAGTATGAGTTTGCCAATACTAAAAAGTATGAAAAAACTCACAACTCCCCAAAAGCTCGATGATACCATCAAGCTAATTTATGATTCAAACATCGGGCTGCAAGGTAACTTTCTCAATGGAGACCCTGCTGAAACCTTGGAAACCATTGCAGAGACCTTTGACTATTGGGTTCACCATCCGCAATACGTTATCAACTATATAAAAATTCAAGCTCTGCCGGGTAGTGAAATATATAAAAACGCGATCCAAAACGGCAAAATCGCAGATCCTAAAAAGGCTTTTTTGGATCCCTTACCAAATATCAACCTAACGGCACTGCCTGATGATATATTTTACCCAATCTACAACCGTATAGATTTTTATAGTGGTACTCTTCTCTATGTAGGTCGTGTTGAGTCTTTTACGGTGGATGAAAAGCCCCACAAAGTACTTGGACACGGCTTTACCTGCCAATGGCGATGCCCTAGATGCGATAACAGTAATATCTACGAAAACCTTTTCCCGGTTTCATGGATGTTACGCCTTACATGTCGTCACTGTATGGCAAGATCATTTTTACAAATGTGGAACCATCAATTTAAAGCAGATCCCCATGGTGATGCCCAGCTTGTACTAGCAGAGCGACATAATGAGATATTTCATCTGACTGGCTCTAAATCCTCTAAGGTCAATGCTGAAATTGAGTTTCTCAAACTGCTAAAAGAGCACTGTCTACCTCTGTTGAATAACTTTGATAAACCATGGGCCTGTGTTGCTGCCGCTCTGGAGTATGGCAAGATAAAGCTACAGCAAGGGGATAACAGCACAGGGATGAAATTTTTAGCTTATGCCCTCTTACGTAACAGTTGGAACCCAGAGTGTCATGCAGCTTTTGCTGACGGATTGCTGCAGGAAGGCAGCATAGGTATGGCTCTTCTCTATTATAAAAAAGCTATAGAACTTAGCAAAGACCCACGTCTTTCATGGATTACGAGCCGAGATAAACTTGAGCAAGCTATCAAAGAACAGGGCTTGAAAAATAATCTGGTTGATTACTATTTTAAACCCTTTCGCCAATTAGCAAAAAAAATTGGTAGTCACTAAAAAATTATTAATCTAGTTAGATCAAGCAACATAACCTATTGATATATTGTCGGTGTTTTTAACTTAGCTGGTTTTCTTGATCATATCTTTTTTTTTAATTATTTATATATCATTTGTTACTATCCAGACTTAACCGATTCGGAACCAAATCATCAGTGGTCTCCTGTGAACCTAGAAACAGCAGTTGTCAGCACGCTCCTAACGCAACCTATTGATTCATCTGGCATAACAGAGCAAAGTCTCATCACCAAAAAGGTGACTTTGATTTGCTCTGTTACACCAGTTAAACCATCATGTTACGCCATGTACGCACCGCCAACCGCCGTTTCTAGGTTGAAGGGCTTTGGTGGTGCTGGTGTGCTGGAAGTAGTAGAAGACCATGTCAGTGATACTTATAGGGCTGTCTATACGGTTAAACTGGCTGGTGTTGTATTTGCTCTACATACCTTTAAAAAGAAGTCAAAACAGGGCATAGCAACGCCAAAACCGGATATGGAAAAGATTGAAGAACGTCTCAAGGAAGCCAAACGCCGACATAAAGAATGGACTACAGGAAAAAGGGGTGATCCATGAATAAGCAGATAGAGGCAGAGCAAAGTAGTGGAAATATTTTTGCTGATTTGGGGTTGCCTGATTCAGACGAACTATTCACTAAAACTAAGCTGGCCCTTCAAATCAGCCAGATTATAAAACACCGCAAATTGAAGCAAAAAGAGGCTGCTGGAATATTGGGTATTGATCAACCCAAGGTATCAGCCATACTGGGTGGTAAATTAACAGGGTTCACCCTGGAACGTCTTTTTAAGTTTTTGAATTTGTTGGGTCAAGATGTAGAGATAGTTGTTAAGAACAAACCTACTTCACATTCCATAGGCCATACTTTTGTAGCTCATAGTGTAGAGGAGGGGAGTTCAGCTTCATTGAGTGATGTCAGTACATAATCATGTGAGAGCTTTTGAGCTTACAACGTAATTTTCCTTAAAAAACGGAGTTAGAGGTCTAATTAAAAGCAAGCCCCCAGATCTCTTGGGAATATAATCAATTTGCAAGGAGTATAATATACTATCCCCGAAACTCAGTATTATTATAAATGCTCACCATATTGATTCTGATTGTAATATAACCTCAGTAGGTTATAATCTTAACCATGAGCTATCAAATATAAATACGCCGTGAAGCCAAGCGTAAGTTGAAAAGCCCCCCGACCAAGGATCGTCTACGGATTACTGGCAAGATTATGGAACTTGGCCTTGATCCAGATGATGATAATTTGGATGCCATACCCATGACAAATAGTACATTCTGGCGACTTCGGGTTGGTAGCTGGCGTGTGATTTATGATCGGCATGATGAGCTTAGGATAATTTCTATAGAACGCATTAGATCTAGAGGAGATGTATACAAATGAACCTTCAAATCATCAAAGGTACAGATGGTCGGGATGAATATGTTCTATTGCCCGTTGGAGTCTATGAGGCGCTTCGAGAACAAATTGAAGATGAGCTATCAATATTGGATATCCATAAAGGGCAGGACGAGGATTATGAGCCTTTCGACCCATCCGATTTTGTACAAAACCCGGTTGCCTTGGCTAGGATGAAAGCTGGAGTTAAACAGGTTGACTTGGCCCGTAAAATGGATGTTTCCCAAGCCTATATCAGCAAATTGGAACATGCCCAAACGGTTTCAGAAAGTGCCCTCAAACTGGTGCTAGATGCACTGAAGCGGTGAGAAAGGGGTGGATCATGAATACATAGACAGAGGCTGAGCGCAGCAGTGGAAATATTTTTGCTGATTTGGGGTTGCCTGATTCAGACGAACTATTCACTAAAACTAAGCTGGCCCTTCAAATCAGCCAGATTATAAAACAGCGCAAATTTTGTAGTTCATCATGTAGATGAGGTAACTTCAGCTTCATTGAGTGAAATCAGTACATAATCAAGAGAGAGTTTTTAGAGCTGACAACGTAATTTTCCTGGAATACTTAAGTTAGAGGTTTGATTAAAAGCAAGTCCCAGGATCTCTAATAACACAAATAGATATTGAATTTAATTCATACTCCCTAAACTCCCATATCCAGCACTCCCACAAAATGTATATCCCCATAACTTGCTAAGAAATAAGTGAAATATATAAGGCACTACCCTAATGGATTGCTATTAAGAAGTTTACAGAGAATACAGGTTGTTCAGAAAAAACAGTAAGAGCAAAAATTCTATGTGGACATTGGCCAGAAGTAAAACTATGGTTAGGGCAACCAGATGAAAGATTGCAGATTAACCTGAAGGCTTATTACCAATGGGTGGAAGGAATGTTGGGCGTGGAGTTGAGGTTAGGCAAGACAGTCTTAGGATTGTTTTTCATTATAAAGGTGTACGTAACCGGGAGGCCCTTAATATCCCGGCAACTAAAACCAATATAAAATATGCAGACAAATTGCAAAAGGGGGATACTGGTGGATATCGAACGGGATAGATTCAACTATGCCGAATATTATCCTGATTCTCCAATAGCAGTTCTGTTTGGTGGTATAAAACAGACCAGATTGACGGTTGAAGAGGCTTTAACCTGTTATTTTGAAGCAACTAAGAGAACAGTAGCTTCTTCTACTTGGAGAGATTACAAAAGCGCAGTTAGATATCAACTAATCCCGGCCTTTTAGAATCTATAAAACTACAAGATTTGATCACCGAAAAAATTCGGGTTTGGATGGGTGGGTTTGTGAGTTGAATGTACTGTCCCCGAAATATTCTTAAAAAACTACCAACGAATGACTGCTCCAAGACACGAAATGAGAGAGTGCCAACATAGGAGTACATACCGTGCTAAAACGCCTTAACTTAGTGCCATTCATATATGTCCCCGAAACCGCACCTAATCAATCTGCAAGGAGTATGATATACTGTCCCTGAAACTCCGATGGCAACACGCCATAAAAAAATCAGGTATATTTTACCGCAATCCTTACCAAACCTGTCACACCTACGCATCATTGATGCTTTCAGCCTGGGAAAGTCCTTTGTGGGTTGCTCAACAGATGGGTCATAGAGATTGAGGGCTGGTCCGGCAGCGGTATGGACGGTGGACACCAGAAGATGATCGGACTGCAGGGCAGAAAGCTGTAAAGATGTTTGGCGGTGTTATAGTAAAAAAAAGAATCCTGAGAGAATGAAATTATGATGTGTATCTAATCGGTTTAAAGTGTTTGGAGATTCGTTTTGCTTTTAGACTCATTATGACTCTTGATTTGAGGTGAAATATGAAAAAGTTTTTTGCAGAGAAAGCTTCAATTTTATTAGAATATATTGCTAAACAATTTGTTGAATTAAAAAAAGAGAAACAAGAAGGTATTACCCAAATTGAGAAAATTGCAGGCCCACTTGATTATTTGGCACCTTTTTATGTCATGCCATATGGCCAAAACATCAACCCCGCTGATCATTCAGAAGATGATACAGGTTTAGTTGCAAAAAATCATGTACTAGATCTGCTAGAAAGATTCTTTATGAAACAACAGCACTACTCACACACATTTGTTTTGTCGGACGCTGGTATGGGTAAATCATCTCTACTTGCAATGATTAAGTTGTTTACTTTGAGTGGGTATATTGAAACAGATTTTAATATAGATTTGTTGAAACTTGGTGTAACTACTGTCGAAGATATATCAAATATTAAGAATCCTTCAAGAACTATTCTGCTTCTTGATGCTTTAGATGAAGATCCTGAAGCATGGCAAAGCTTTCACAATAGACTTTTGTTGCTACTTCAAGCAACGCAGAGCTTTGTCAAGGTAGTTATTACATGTAGGACTCAATTTTTTCCAAGTGATTTTGAGGAGGACGGAAGAGTTCCAGGCCAAATAAACCTAGGAGGGTTTTATTGTTCTAAATTATTTTTATCCCCTTTTGACGACTATCAAGTTGATGAATATTTGTCTAAACGCTTTACTATCAAAGAAGATCGAGATAAAGCGAAGATGATTGTCAGCAAAATGCACTCATTAAAGTTTAGGCCTATGCTTCTTTCATATATTGATTTTTTGTTGGAGCATGATAGGGAGTATAGCAATTCATATGATCTATATGAGGCACTAGTAGATGAGTGGATAAATAGAGAGCTAAGAAAAGGATTTGTTAAAGATAAAAAAACTTTAGAAAATGTTTGTATTATGATCGCTAAGGAAATGTATATTAATAAGGAGAGAGAATTTGATTTTGAAAAGCTAAGAGATACGTATAAAAACTCTGAAGGAGTAAGGGAGTTTAGTTATCTTACAATAGAAGGTCGGTCTCTTTTACATGTTACTTCTGAAGGGAAATATAAGTTTGCTCACTATTCAATCCTTGAGTTTCTTGTTTCAAAACATATCATTAATGGAAACTTGACCTGTAAAAATACAGATCAAGTTAAAAGCTTTATTTCTGATCTTATTACCTTTAGGAATGAAAGAAACCTATCAAAGATAGATTTGTCCTCGATCAATTTACAAGACACTAGTGTTAAAGGTGTTAATTTTGCTTATTGTGACCTAACTTCTTCAAAATTTATCAATTTAGATTTAAGCAATTCAACCTTCAAGGGTGCTATTTTAGAAAACTCAGTTATTGAGAATTGTTTAATTGTAAAAAGCAATTTTAGAACTGCTAAATTTCACAAATTAAAGTTAATCAATTCAAACTTGATGAAAACAAACTTTAAGGGTTGTAATATTTCTGGTTCAATATTAAACAATAATAATCTTGAATCTTCTGTTCTTGACGGAGCTAATTTATCTGATTCCCAAATGCAACAATGTAAATTTATGAATGGTAGTTGGAATGGTGTTAAGTTTACAAATTCAAACCTTGATAAATCTAATTTTACAGATGCAACTATTTTACAAGCTTCATTTTTAAGGTCAAATATTTCAGGTGTTATTTTTGATAGGTTAAATGCAGATAATGTGGACTTTATGTTCGTAAAAGGCTTTGGTGCTCTTTTCCACCATGCTATTATAAGTTCATCGCAATTTGATGAAGGTAAACTTGAGAGTTTTGATTTTAGCTATGCCAGCTTCAATAATACATCTTTTAGAGTAGCAAATATTACTAATTCAAAATTTATAAATTGTGAACATATTGGTAGTGATTTTTCAGGATCAAAAATTTCTGATTCGACGTTTTCATCATCATTATTAGAATCATCTAATTTCACTAAATCCAAGATTTCAAACACTTCATTTAGTCATGCAAACTTATCTGAATCCATATTTAATAATAGCACAATTACTATGGCAAAATTTGATTCTTCTATTATGAATGGTTTATCTTTTTCATCTTCAAGAATTATAAAGTCAGTGTTTTCAAGTAATGAAATACTAAACATTAATATTGATGATTGTATTTTTAAAAATTGCACATTTGAATATATAGTTTATGACAATACATCAATCTCAGAACCAATTTTCGATTCATGTTCTTTTATGCATATTAAATATTTAAATTGTACTATTAATAATTTTATTTTACAAGATGGTAAGATTTTAAATGCTATTATTAAAAATTGCCGATTTAGAAAAAGTAAATATGTTAATTCCAATATATTTGATACGGAAATACATAATACTGACTTTGAAGGCTCTTCGTTAATGAATTCCAAATTTAATGGTAGTAAAATTTCTAATACAAATTTTTCTAATTGTGATATCTCCGGCACAGATTTTTCAGATGTTCAAATTAGTAATTGTAAATGGAATTTAACTGAATATGACGAGCGAACAATCTGGCCCCTTGGTTTTAACAATACAAGCATCCTTGCAATTGGACCAGGATGCATTGTAAGTAATATATCATCTGAAAGGTTTAGAACTAGAGGAAGAAACTTTTCCAAAGCTGTATTTACAGATGTTAATTTTTTTAAAGCTGACTTTACTGAGTCTATCCTAATTGGAACTAGGTTTGTAAATTGTAATTTGACAGGTGCACGGTTTATTAACACTAAAATGAAAGGGGTGTTCTTCTCCGTTAATTGTCTTATGGAAAATACAATTATAGATGATGACACACTCAGGCATTCTGATAAACACCCTGTTACAGGAAAGCAACTATTTCACAGCAACGATGCCTAACATGTGTTTAAATATTATTATGTAATCGTATAGAAAAGTTATATTAGAATATATATTTTGATTTTATTTAAATACAAAATAAATTGGTTACCCTCTTATAAACCATGTCATTGCATAAAAGTCAGCAACATGTTGAAAAAGTGCATTTCAATCGGACTTTTCAGTCAACATCTTGTCAAAATACGAAAAGTGAAAAATAATGGCTTATGATGGTGCTGTGCCAAGGTTTTTGATTTTTTCAGGCTTGAGTGTAATTAAATATGCATAAACTTCTTGCACTGATTGATGTCAGTCAGAGCAACAAAAAAGTCAGCCTCTAATAGCTAAAATTCATGGTATTCTATAATAAACATGCCCCAGATATGCCCCATACAAAAAAGTTAATCAGTATAACTAATTGACTTTTAAACTAAAAAAAATGGTGGAGGTGGCGGGAGTTGAACCCGCGTCCGAAACATGTATTCAACCCGGAAGATGCACGACTATTTTGCTGGTCATAATAGTTCCTTGGTCTTCGACCAGCTGACCTTGGAACCTACGTTACCTCGCAGTACTGGAAACCCCTTTATTTATACCGGCCTGTTTAGTTCCGGCTTGACCCTGCTTTTATGGCTTCTGTTGCCGGGCCCAGGTCTGGACCCCGCACTTACAACAGTTTAAGCTGCAGCGAGTGCCGGAGCGTAATGCTCGTCGTTAGCAATTATCAATTTTCGTCCATTACGGCGGTACGATACCGAGTCGCCTCCAAAGATCTTTCCACACCCCGTCGAAGCCAGTACACCCCCAACTTCAATCGAATGTCTGGGTATAGTAGCCAATTACCAGATATTTTTCAATTACAATTACCAAGCAAGTTTGAATATACCAGCAGTAGAGAAAACTATCACGGGGGTCCGGGGGAGATTATCTACCCCGGCAGGGGCATGGGGACAGAGTCCCCATCAAGAGAGAGCTAAAAAATGTGTTATCTGTTTTCGCTTTGCGCAATCTCAAGCTTCCGATATGCCAGCAACCAATCTTCAACATTATTATTTTTTTGGCTTCCATTCTCTTCCATCCAGCTCCATAGAGTTTGGCTAGCTGTTTGGATTGGGATTTTATTGTAGTGGTTTTCGGTTGCGTGATGGATGAATTTTAGTACCCGAAAGGGATTAAACCAGTGGAAAAACTTTTTTTGGCACATTTGAGTTGACGTTGTGTTGTTGCGGATTTTATCCATGGCTTGGTTGAACCCAGCCTCTTTTAGATACTCTTTTAGAGGGGTGGATTCCGGCTCTATCTGCTCTTTATACATTTTGTGGGATTGGGCAAAAAACAGCTTTAAATCTTGAAAAACCTTGGGATCGTATGTAAGGCGGATTGTCTCGTCACCTGTGAGCCAATCATCAATGGCCCGGCCTGTACCAAACGGTACTCGCAAGGAGCTACGGGGGGAGGGGGTTACTTGGGTATTGTAGATCTCGCTAAATCCTCCCAGAGCGATTATTTTTTGCAGAAAATAAAAATCTTCACCAGCTTTTCGGCGGTTCATACCACCTTGGGCAAGGTATATATCGGCCCTAACTGCCATTGATGATCCTACAGTATGGTAGGCTGCTGGATGACCTGCCCAGCGTAAGCCCTGGCGGTAATAGCGTAGATAAAGCTCATAGGCTGCTATGCCTAAACGGTGCTTTGTTGTTAGACCATCTAACGGATGGGCATAGTTTATTGAGCAACCGGGGGTTTTCGGGTGTTTTTTAAAATGGTCAATCAAGCTTATCAGATAGTTTTTTGCCACGGTGCAGTCGGCATCAAGGCAAATTATGGGACCGTCTGCATAGCCGGTTTTTTTGTAATGTTCTGCCGCACTATCCATACCTATCTTACGGGCAAGGCCGACACCAGCATGTTTTGGCGGTAGCTCTTGTTGGTTGTGGATGATAATTTCTATGTTGCTGTTTTTATTTTTTGCTATCCACTCGTTGGTAGCTTCTATGGTTGCCTGGTTTTGCTTTTTTATAGCTTCTGAGGCATCCGATGCTGCATTTATTACTATGCGAACCTGGACTCTATTTAGTGGTTGTTGACAATCTGCTAGAGAGTCAAGTGTGGCAATTAAATCTGGTTCGTTGTGGCAGGGGATTACTATTATTAGGGCTGGGGGTTTGCTGGGTTGGTTTGACGCGCTGGTTTTATCGATTGGCAATTTTATTAATCCGACCCTTGGTAGGTGACTTTTGCAGCAAAGAGATTAAAATCCTTGGGGCCGGATTTTGATCTCTTTGCTGCTGATATGCTCATTTTACTTAAAAAACAAAACCTTGGGCTTTGCCCAAACCCAGTAGGGGAATGATTCCCCTACACCCCCACTAATACAGGCAAAATCTTTTTGTTTCTTAATACTCTACTAGCTTGGCCTCTAAAACACCTTCTAGGTTGGACAGTCTTTCCATTATCTCGTTTGGTACATTTTGATCAACATTTACAAAGGCAATGGCCCTGCCGCCCATTCTGGTTCTGCCGAGATGAAAGTTTGCGATATTTATCTTGGCATCGCCCAAAATCATGCCCACCTTACCGATCAAGCCCGGTGCATCCTGGTTGGCGATGAAAATCAGGTTGCCTTCGGGGTTTGCCTCAATGGGTATTTCGTTCATGGCAACAACCCTTGGCAGGTCGTCGTTAACCACAGCACCAGAGATACATCTCTCTCTTTTTTCTGTGGTGATGGTTACGGTAATCAAAGAGGTAAAACCTTTTCTAGTGCGTGTACGTTGGGACTCCACAACCTCAATGCCCCGTTCATCAGCAATCAAAGGAGCGTTTACCAGATTAACTCCACTCTCCAACATTGGGGTTAGAAGGCTGTTTAAAATGGTGTTGGTGATGGGTTTTTTGTTTAGATTGGCAACATCACCCTCATATAGAACCTCAACCCTTTTTACACCTGCTTCTGTTAGTTGGCCCAGTGTGGTTCCCAATTTATCAGCTAGGTTTAAGAATGGGCGTAGTGTTGGCAGTTCATTTTCGGACACAGCCGGAATGTTCAATGCGTTTTGTACAGTGCCGTTTAGTAGATAATCGGAGATCTGTTCAGCAATTTGCACCGCAACATTTACCTGGGCCTCTGCTGTTGATGCACCTAGATGGGGGGTGAATACAACATTGTCAAACTCGAATAGTGGATTGTCTTTTGCTGGCTCCACCTCAAAAACATCAAGACCAGCAGCATAGACCTTGCCGGATTTTAGAGCATCATAAAGGGCCGATTCATCAAAAATACCACCACGAGCACAGTTGACCACCACAACACCATCTTTCATTTTAGAAAAAGCATCGGCGTTGACAATATGCTTGGTTTTTGCCGTTAAAGGGGTGTGAACAGTAAGAAAATCAATCTTGGGCCAAAACTCATCCAGGGTTTCTGCCAGCTCAATACCCATCTCGTCGGCTTTATCCTTTGAGATGAATGGATCATAAGCCAGGACTTTCATCTTTAGACCTTGAAAACGTTCCACCACCAAACCGCCAATATTACCAGTACCGATAATACCCAGGGTTTTGTTGAACAGCTCACGGCCCATAAAACGGCTTTTTTCCCATTTGCCCTGTCTAGTGGATGCTGTAGCCTCTGGAATATGACGAGCAGCAGCCAACATCAACGCAACTGTCTGTTCGGCAGTTGTGGCGGTGTTGCCAAAGGGGGCGTTCATGACGATGACACCCTGCTTTGATGCGGTGGGAATATCCACATTATCCACACCAATACCAGCCCGACCAATGACCTTCAAGTTGGATGCGACGCTTATCAATTCCTCTGTTAGCTTGGTTGCCGAACGGATAGCGATACCGTCATAATCGGGCAAAATCGCTTTTAGTTCGTCAACTGACAGACCAGGACGAAAATCTACATCAATACCCCGTTCACGGAAGATCTCTTCAGCACGGGGAGACATTTTATCGGATATCAGCACTTTTGGCATACTAAGTTCCTTTAATGAAAGGTAACAATTTTATATAATTGACCTGAGATCCTCTTAGGAAATTAAACAGGCAGTCAAAAGAACTATCATAAGGAGGGAGTTGTTGACAAGTTATGGTCACAACTAATTGGGCAGAAATAGCTCAAGAGAGTTATAAAAAAGTTCTCATAGTAGCCGGATCTGATCCCATTGCAGGTGCTGGTGTCCAAGCCGACCTTAAAACTGTCACGGCTCTGGGTGGCTATGCCATGACTGTCATTACAGCGGTAACAGTGCAAGATACCAGCAAGGTCTACGATGTAAAACCAATGTCTGGTGAACTGGTGGCCCAGCAAATGGCAGCTTGCTTGGCTGATGTCGGAGCAGATGCGATAAAGTTGGGTATGTTGGCTACCTCCCAAATTGTTGAAGCTGTCGCGACACAACTTGCTGCCTATCCCGATATTCCGGTAATTGCCGACCCGGTTTTAGCAGGTACAGGTGGTGGAGAGCTACTGGACGGTTTGGGGCGAGAAAAATTTATCGATCTACTACTACCCCATATAGATTTAATTACACCCAACGCTCCAGAGGCAGAGGCCCTAACCCGGTTGTCGGTAAAAAACTTTCAAGAGCAGGAGCAAGCGGCAAAAAAATTGGCCCAACACGGGTGTGGAGTTTT
The DNA here is from genome assembly GCA_015232405.1 of Magnetococcales bacterium. GTDB lineage: Bacteria > Pseudomonadota > Magnetococcia > Magnetococcales > JADFYX01. The sequence continues at coordinate 12,970 of JADFZS010000077.1, forward strand.
GCTGACGGGGGGGCATCTACCGGGGGAGGAGATAGTAGATATTCTGCTGGATAAAGAGGGAAACCTCTTTAAATTTACCAGCCAGCGTCTAACCGGAGCAACATTTCATGGCACAGGCTGCACTCTAGCCTCTGCCATTGCTGTGGCTATGGCCCGTGGAGTCCCTGTTAATGAGGGGGTAGAGTCTGCTATTGCTTATCTACACAGAGCAATGGCTGGTAGTCTGGCTTTGGGCAAGGGGCAGCGTTTGTTGCAAGCCTAACAATAAAGTAGAGGGCGAAATTCTTTCAACTGCCTATTCATAGGTTTTTTACAGGATATTTAGTTGGTGGGGGTTTAAAACCGTTATGACAGAGCCACAAAATGACTCACTATCGTCCTCAACTGCAGGGTTAGGGGGTGTTAGTCATGACAATTTTAGCGATGTCTGGAAATATATTCTTGCTGAAATTGAATCTGGTCGGTGGGATTTTGCCGACTGGCCGTTGGAGAACCTGCAAGAGATTCCCCTGATACCCGATGCCCAGGGAAAAGCGGTTGAAGATTTGAACCTTTGGATCAATAGACATTTAAAGGCGGAAACCCAGAAAAAAATGTTTAAAAAAATTGATCCTGAGATGGAAACTAAAACTACAAAAAAATCAGAACCCTCAAAAAAAGATGATATCCTGCCCAACCAGCAACAGGATACACAACCCCCTGAGCCAGGGTCGGAGCCATCCCCTGCAACCAAAGAGCCAGCCCCAGAGGTAGTTGCCAAACAACCACCAGAGGATGTAGCAAGCCAAGAAGAGCCAACTTTGGCAGAAGAACCAGCCCAAGAGGTGGTTGCTAGACAACCATCGGAGGTTGCAAAAACTCAAGAAGAACCAATACCGGCAGAGGAGCCAGCCCAAGAGGTGGTTGCCCGACAGCCATCGGAGGTTGCAAAAACTCAAGAAGAACCAATTCCGGCAGAAGAGCCAGCCCAAGAGGTGGTTGCTAGACAACCATCGGAGGTTGTAGCAACTAAAGAAGAACCAATTATGGTAGAAGAACTAGCCCAAGAGGTGGTTGCCCGTCAACCATCGGAAATAGTCCCAAGCAAAGCAGCACCCGACCCGAAAAAAGATGATGCTAAGGCTGCAAGTCCTCAAGATGAAGCGGCCCAAGCGGAGCCTGCAAGCCCAACCAAAAATAAGGCCGAACTGGAGACTATCTCCCCACCAGCGGCAGAAGAGCCAGAGTTTCCACCAATTAGCAAAAGAAAGGTTTATGAGCCAGAAAAACCCCCAACCATTCTAAATGAAGATTTTGAGGCAAAAAAAGCGGAGTTCGAGGCTAAAAAGGCCGCATCAGAGATCATTCTATCAGAGAAAACCCGAAACAGGTTGTTGCAATACCGGGAGGGTATGTTCGGAGCAGGGCAAGGCTCCATGGAGCTAGCAATCCGCCAACTACTAGACGGCGTAGAGCGAACCCTACCCATAGAAACTTTTCAAAAACTATCCAACTTCCAAAACCAAAACAGCCTGGCAACCCCTGATGAAGCCCTCAACAAACTATTGGAACTAACCCAACCAACCGGCAAAAAAGGGGAGCTATCCCTAGCCGATAGCACCCTGCTAAAAGAGGAGCTGGAAAAACTTCTGGCGGATTTGAAGGCTTAAGTTTAAACCACACCCATCAACCAATCAGAAACGGGTTACTTCTTTTTTCTTTGCCCAGGTTGGTGGAGGGGCCGTGGCCGGGGTGGCATGTTAGGTTTTCGCCTTGGGGTATTAGTTTGTGCATTATGGAGTCTAGCAGCTTTTCCATGTTACCGCCGGGTAGGTCGGTTCGGCCTACTGAGCCGGCAAATAGGGTGTCTCCTACGGCTATTTGGTCGTTCCACTTTAAGCACACTCCCCCTTCGGAGTGTCCTGGAGTGTGTATTACCTCCAGGGTTATCCCTGCTACTTGGATTTTTTCGCCATCTTCAATAAATTTATCTATCTTTGGAACCGGGCCAAAGGGTAGGTTCCAGGATGCAGCATGGTTGGCGGCATTTTGTACTATTGCTTGATCCCCTTTGTGGATCCAAAACTGACATCCTGTTGCCTCTTTTAAATCATGGACCCCACCAACATGGTCAAAATGACCGTGGGTATTTATGATATGGGTAAGTTTCAACCCATGCTTGTTCAGTCTTTTTAAAAGCCTGTCACTATCTCCGCCTGGATCGATTAAAATTGCTTCACCACTATTGCTATCACCAAGCAACTGGCAGTTAACCTCAAGGGGACCAGTTGCGATAATTTCATGAATTAACGACATTGGGGGGGTGTTCCTTTTATTAAAAATATTCTGCGTCTTTTGGGTCTGGGCCTTCTCTATGGACCACCTGATAACCTTTTTCAGAGAGCTGCTCTACCAGGGTTTGCATAGATTCTTGGGCATCAAAAAAAGAGTCATAAGGCATATAGCGAACCGTACCGGGAGAACCACTACGCCCCCATTCACGAATCACCTGCCAGCGGCCCATGAGATCCCGTTGTATTTGAATACTGTAGTACCAAACATCGCCGGAAATTGGGTTGAGTCGTTGCAGATATGCCTTCATACCGTATAACAATTAACCTTGCTATGTTGTTAAACCATATCATTATACGCTATTGTTACCATAGTATTGCAAGCAATATTAAGATATTATCGTTTATTAGTTGATTAGTTTAACCAAATAACTGGAGTTCGTGGCTATGTGGGTGATTCCCCGTGTCATTTTAAATAAAATTTTAGGACATGCTCAACGCAGTGCTCCTGCTGAGTGTGTAGGTATTTTATCCGGTAACGATCGGGATATCACAGGCTGGCATCCACTTAAAAACAGCCTGGATCAAAACAACCGTTTTTTAGCAGATCCAGAACAGCAGATAGAGCTTTTTAAAACTCTGCGACAACAAAACAGAGATGTAGTTGCCATATATCACAGCCATCCTACAAGCCCCCCTGTACCTTCAGAATTGGATATAGCACAGTCCGAATATCCCAACGCTCTCTATCTTATTGTCTCTCTGGACACAGAAGGCTGTATTGAGATCAACGGCTATCGGATTAACAATGGCAAAGCTGTTGAGGAGAGCTTGACCATTAAGGAGTAGGATTTGCTAGTTTATAAAAGAAGGATTGTTAAATCATGGATATTACCGTCACCGATTTAGTAACTTTTTTAGGGAATGTTCCAGGGTTTAAAGACCTACCCAAAACCGATGTTGAAGAGAAGATCATCCCTATTATCGGTATTTCCCAGTTTGATCCCGGACAGGCCATTATCAGTCAAGGTGATGCTCCCCACACCCTATTTATAATCTACAAAGGCAGGGTACACGGCAAAACAACCACCGATGATAATCAGGAGCACCATTTTTTCATCCATGAAGGCAATGTCTTTGGTGAGTCGGCTTTGGTATCTAATAAACTGAGAAGAAGCACGGTAACGGCCTCTTCGTCCACAACCTGTTTAACCCTGGATATCGATACTTTTCAACATATCATGATGCGAGATTGGCGATTTACCAAAGCCTTTTTTATTCTCATAGGTCAAAGGGCAATTGAGAGGTTGGTAAAGGTTGAAATCGAGACATATTATTGGTCCGATAAGTTTAAAATTGGTGTCACAGAGGTGGATGACCAACACAAAAGAATACTTGAATCTATCAATGAGCTTGGGGAGTTTATCAACTCTGCAAAAAAAAGCGATAATGTAAAATGGCGTATTCAGACATTCATCGTTGAGATATTAAACTATGCCGAAAAACATTTTCATGATGAAGAGCTGTTAATGGAGGAGGCCAAAGCTCCTTGGCTAGAAGAGCACAAGCAGGTTCACCAAGGGTTGGCAGATGATGTTATTGGCTTTCGTGATAGAATCGCAGAGCTATCCGACGAAGGTGAGCAGCTCCATATATTAGAGCAGATGCACAAGTTCATGGCCGATTGGCTTATCCATCACATCATGAAAGAAGATGCCAAGTTTGGTGATTTTTATAAAAATCTCGCTACCCACTAATAGCAGGCTGATAGCAGAAATTTTTATTGAACCTCTGGATCAATACTCTCTTCCAAATCCGGTTTTTCTGTCTCCTCGATCAAGTCCAATGGAGCATTGATACCCGACGGTCCTCTTTCGCCATTTAGATAAGCGATGGTATTCTCCAAAAAGTTGCTGGTTTTAAATATTTGCCCTTCCAGTGTCCGCAGGGGGTCAACTTTACCGGTAGCTATGATTTCCTTTAATGTTTTTAGAGACATGAGTTGGGAACGTCCTGTCTCTAGAAACATAGGTACTGACTGCAAAAACAGATTGCGGTCTTGGATGAAGTTCAACTTTTCTTTGGTATCTTTGTCTGCTGTTTGTTGTTCTGAATTAAGCTTGGCTTCCTGAATATATATATTGGCGATGGTTTTAAAAGATTGGGAAATCATCACCTTGGTCTTTTCTACTGTTTTATCCATAAAGGTCAACAAAAAGACTTTAGATTCAATGTCCTTTTTAATGGTAAGCATATCTTTTTCAAGGGTTGTTGCTAGCTGTAGCAGAGAAAAATCGTGATTATTACCCTCCATACCCAATTTGGTGAGAAGTAGATTTATCCTGCTGTCACTGCTGTCCTCAACCTTTATCAGATCAAGCCTGTTGCTGCCCCATAAGCTGATGATGAAGCTATCTAAGGAGGATAGATCACGTTGCAGGATGTTTAGACCCACAGCCTCTTCAATCAACTCACGATGTGTAAATTTTTCAAAAATTGAGGCAATTGGTCGCAGAGAATCGGTACGGATTCTGGTTAAAATGGAGACAGTCTGCTTTCTCTCAGAACTGAGTCTGGTCACAATATCAAGGGCGACACGGAGTTTTTCAGCCAAATAATCGGCTTTTTTCTCCAATACTGAGGCATCTCTATCTTTTTTAATAAAAATAGCCGGAATTTCATCTACAGTAGAATGTCCCAAAATATTGCTAAAGAGAGCATTATCAATACGCAACCCCTGGCCCGATGACATACCCAAGACAGTCAACATCTCTCTTTCAAAATCCAGGCACTCATTATGATATCTCTCAACATTCAAGACCCGTTTTAGCTCTTGATGCTTGGGTATATCCTCCAATCTGTTGATAAGTGGATATAACAACTCTTTCTTGATTTTTGGTACGGTCTCACTTAACAGCTTGGTTAATATCGGCTGATAAGGAGTTAAAGAGTCGATATAAATATGGGATTTTTTCCGTAAAACAGCCTGATCCACCATCCAGTTGTTGCGGGTTAGGGAGAAGTTGAAATCAGAACGGGCGATGGGTCGGGAAAAAAGATTATAAACAAGGTCAGAAAACCATTTATTTCTAACTTTGCGACCAAACAGGCCACCACCGGAGTGGAGTATAATGAGAACATTATGGTGGAGCTTCATATTACGAGATTGGGTAGCAATCTCTGGATATAGCTCATAGAAATCGTCGATTATTTTAGAAATTTCACCAATTTCAAGCCCAAAACGATCATCGTTGTTTCTCATGTGAGCAGTGATATTTTTATGCCGGGTATCAAAATGGTCAGAGCTAATGGAAAATGGTTGGAACAGATCACCATAGAGACGGTTGAGCAGTGGCGGCAAGAGAGCTTCCGGGCCAGCTAAAATTTTTCTGGTCATGGACTGCCGAGCGTTATAGACCTCGGCATAGCGGATTCTGGTGGTGGAGAAGAGACCAAAAAACCAAAAGCGAAATTTTTCTGTTGCTGTCATCCGGGCATGATCTTTTACAAATGGAGCCAGACTCTCCAGATATTGATGGTATACCCAATGGAGAACCGGAGTTCTTGGGCATGAGATGTGGGGAATTGTCGAGCGGATATCCGGGCGCGCTAAAAAAGATCGAATATGCTGGATATACTCATCTTCCCATATCTGAAAACGTTTGATGTTCTCTTGCAAAAAGTGGCGGTCTTTACGTCCCCAACGGGCAACCATGGTGCTGTAGAAAATGGGATCGGAGAGATCCATAAACACTGCTATGAAAAGAATCCAGAACAGAATGGATGCACCCACAGCAGCACCGTATCTCTCCAAGAGCAGAGATTTCAACTCCATGACACTACGACGCTCCGCCATGGGAATTTCACTCTGATTCAGCTGATCAATGGCCTCAACCCTGGGTATCTCAATTTTAACATCAATGGTATATTCTGTTTTGCTGGGTATACCTACCTTGTCCACCTCTCTTAAAAAACTGATATGGGACTCTGCAATACGGTTGATGGCGTTGGCAGCTTTGCCAAACTCTGTTTTGTTCTTCTCCATCAAGGCAACCACCTCCTGCACACTCTGGTTGACATGATAGGCCTCTAGGTTAAACAGAGCTGTAATCTCATCCACTGAGTAGGATTGCAGGGTCATCTTGTTGGCTAAAGCACCCATACGTTTGTTTACAGCCTGGTTCATCTGGGCATATTGCGCTTGATAGGTTTTAAGAATTTTTTGCAGCTTTTCATCCAGAGGTGTCGTTAGATCCAGGTCTGACTTTTGCAGCATTCTGTCAAGCCTTTGGTTGAATTTTGATCTACCAATTGCCCGTACAACATCATTTGTACCCGGTTTATAACCACCATGAATGATAAAATATTTAGACCAATAGCGGGGACCTTTACTAGCAATGCCACTGGAGGCCACTCCCATCATCTCATCTTCTACAACCTGCTCAAACTGTTTGGAGCTTGTAGCGATTTTTTTCTCCAACAACCCCTTTAGATCCAGTAGAGAGTCCGGCTTGTCCGGGTCAATATCTTTTTCATCACCTAAAGCCCGACCGACACGCTCCTGGATGACCTCAAGTTGGTAGGCAAGATCCTGGGTTTTGGAAAAGAGCAGCACGATACCGTCATAGTTGGTCCAGATGGAGGCCATGGTGAAAAATAGCGAGAGAATCATCCAACGGGGAAAACGTTTAAAGGCATCCAAAAAACCCTGAAACACCTTGCCGGTTTCTGCCACCCCCTGAAAAAGGCGATCTTTGAAGTCCAGAATAATGGAGGAGAGCACAACACCAACAGTCAAGGTAAGTATAAGACGGATATTTTCATGGCTGGCTCCCAGTAGAAAATCACCAAACAGAGCGACAAACGAATCATGTTGTACAAGATCGTTAACCCCCTTGGCGGTGGTCAAGGTGGAGCCGATAAAGAGCAGCAGCCCTAAAAGGATTTTGCCAATGGAGAGAAAGGAGCCAACGGTCTCTAATATTTTATCTTCCAGGCGAATCATGGACCCCTCCCGGCCCCACAAATAACGCAGGGAACGGGAAACTTTCATGGCCTGGGGCAGATTTGCCCCGGCATCTTTCTGGCTGGCAGCAAAAGCGTTTTGGATCGCAGTTACATTCAGCTTATATATCAACGCTGTTAGTTCATAAAAAGGATTTTCCGCAAGCATGGCCTCACTACCCTGGGCCAGACCTTTTTGAAATATTTTAAATTTTTGGGTAGTTGGAGGGGCAATTTGGGCGGATTCATCTTTGGCTTCCGCAAGTAGGGCAGAACGCAATCTCTCCGCTGCTTTTGTCGCTTTATTTAGCTGGTCAGGATCGGCATAATCAAGAAGATGTTTTTTGTTCTGCTCGGTAACCTGAGCTGTTTTGGTATCTGCAACCATATCAGGAAAAAATGAGAATGGCTCATCAGGCTCTAGGCTACCGCTAAAACATCTTTCACTTAAACGGCCATAATGTATAAAAAAAGAGTTATCCATATTTCAACCTGTCCTGACCTGGATCTTTGTCAAAAATCTTCTTTGAGAAAAGTTTTTAAAATTGTCGGATGTTCCCTATACTCCAGATAAATAATAAATTTAACTGGATTGAGTGTGAAAATCTACACAACGGACAATGATAATTCTATTTTTGGCTAGTAGCAATTATTTCTATATATATTTCAACATTTTCACTATATAAGGGATACGATAAGAGAGGGGGCTTACGGGGTTATTTGATTTTTGTCGCTATTTTGTTGAGGATTCTTCCCGACTCTAAAATATCCTCAAGGGCAGCATCAAATTGCTCTAGCTGGGGATTCAAGCTTGAAAGGTCTGTCGCACCCTCTTTTTCAAGCTCTTTTACCGCTGTGGATAGATCTTTTATCACGGTAAAAAAATCTTGGGCGGCAATGTTGCTTGCTGTACCGCTGATTTTATGGAGAAAACCACGGATTTCTTGAAAGTCCCCTTTGGCAACTATACTCCGCATCTCCTTGCCAACATCTTGGTTTTTTTCATAAAACATCATTAAAAGTCGGGCAAGCAGCGAGCGGTTATCGCCGAGAATTTCCAGCCCCAAAGCAATATCAATTCCCGGTAGCTCAGAAGGAAGGCAATCGCTAAAATCCAATTTATTTTTGTTAGGTTGAGCTTTATCTGGGTCTTTTGTCTTATTTGTCGGCTTGATAAATTGTTTAAGGCAGCCAAACAGTATCTTGACATCAATGGGTTTGTTGATGTGATCGTTCATTCCCGCAGCCAAGGTATTCTCCCGGTCTTGAGGAGTCGCGTTGGCGGTCATTGCTATTATGGGCAAAGTGTTGTTTTTGGGATTGTTGCGAATAATCCTGGTGGCTTGATAACCGTCCATTATGGGCATTTGGATATCCATGAGAACCGCATCAAACTGGAGCTTTTTTGTCTCAATAGCCAAAACAGCCTCATAACCATCTTTAACAACCTCTACCTCTAACCCCTCCTGCTCTAAAATCTCTTTTGCCACCTCCTGATTTATCTCATTATCTTCAACAAGCAAAATGCGAGCACCGACTATTTTATCCAGGGTAGGTCTAACGCCATTGTTAAATGCTGGGTAAGAGTCGGCTTTTGTCTTTATCTCATCAATATTGAGATATCTGTCATCTTTATTATCTGACAGCAGGAACTTGGCGGTAAAGCTAAAAGTACTACCTTTACCAATTTCACTCTCCAGCCAAATTTTACCTCCCATTATTTCTGCCAACTGCTTGCTAATGGAGAGGCCCAGACCAGTACCTCCAAATTTTCTGGTTGTTGAGCTATCAGCTTGATTAAACGGTTTAAACAGCTCTGCCTGTTGCTCAGGATACATACCAATACCGCTGTCCTTAACACAGAATTGATATTCTATATTGTTTTGGGCTTGGTTTATGGTTTGAATAGATATTTTAATAGTGCCAGTTTCGGTAAATTTAACTGCATTATCAAGTAGGTTGGTGATGATCTGTCCCAACCGTAAAGGATCACCAGTTAACATACAGGGTAAATTATCAGCAAATGATAACTGTAGCTCAACCCCTTTTGTTTTGCTCTTCTGCTCCGCTAACATTATTACATTGTGCAGCAGTTCATTTAAATTGAAATTGGTGGATTCAAGATCCAGCTTACCAGCTTCAATCTTTGAGAAGTCGAGGATATTGTTGATAATATTAAGTAGAATTTGTGATGAAAAACTAATTTTATTCAAGTAGTTTTTCTGTTTATTTGTAAGCTCTGTCTGCAGCAATAGATGGCCCAAGCCAACAATTGCGTTCATCGGGGTGCGGATCTCATGGCTCATATTGGCTAAAAACAGGGATTTGGCTTTTGTTGACTCTTCGGCAACTTTTTTAGCAGATGTCAGCTGCTCATCCTGTTGGCAGCGAACTATAGTTCCTGCCAGCGTGCTTGTTATAACCCTTAAAAATATCTCTTCATCATCACTGGGAATGTGGTCTTTATCCACATAAAGGTTAAGAACACCTAACAGTTTCTCCCCCATCAAAATTGGCAGGCAATAGTGACCATGATCTTCCATACCAGCAAAAGTATTGCTATGTTTTTCATCCATCTTGTTAACAAAAATAGTTTTTCTACTTTTGGCTGCCAAACCACAGACACAGTGACCGTTTGGCACTGTGGCACATAGCGATAGTAGGGGGGCGGCAATGCCATACTGGGCTTTAAGATTTAGCTCCTGTTTATTCTCATCCCATAAAAAAATAGCCCCTTTGGGTTGCAGGGCAAACCATGGAATGGCGGTAATGAGGAACATAGCCTCCTCTAGATGTTCCTTTAAAGTCAGAGGCTCCAAAGAGTCAAGTAGCAGACGGTTGGTTACCGCCCTTGTTTGGCTGAGACGAACAAGATCTTTGTTGTGTTGAGCCAACTTTTTTGATTGCAGCTGAAAATCATTCAGAAGTTCATCTTTTTCCTTTTTTATCGCATCAAGTACTTTTGATTGTTGCGAAATTTTTTCTTTAGACTCTTTTAATCCCGTTGACTGTTGTAAGATAAACGCCCTTATCAGATGTATGGTAATTATCCCAATTAGCCAGATAATAAAATGGGTAAAGGCAAGAGTAAGGGTGGAGGTGTCGGATTCAGGATGTGAGATATTGATTGTGGCGATTAACTGTAGGTTCCAGAGTAAGGATACAGTGGCAATTAAACTCCAGAGGATAAATGGCAGTACTGTGACGAATTTGTTTTTCATATACAACCAATGGTTGTTAACATTACCGATTGTTAATATAATAACCAGAAAGATAAAATATTAGCAAATATTTCATCCTTTTTTGGCTGCGGTTCGCACAGTCTCTTCCAAAGAGGAGAGAAAACGAGAGCGGTCTTTTTTACTAAAGCTTGCTCCCCGGCTTTTAAATTCACTATTTTCCCTTAAATGGCTGTTGAGATCACGCATAGCCAGAGCCATGCCGATACTCTCTTCATCAAATGGGCGACCTGTGGGGCCTACCACCTGGGCTTTGTTCTGTAAACAGCGGGCAGCAAGGGGAATATCAGCGGTAACTACAATATCACCAACTCCGGCCCGTTCGGCGATCCAGTCGTCAGCTTTGTCAGACCCGGATGCAACGATGGCTTGCCGAATAAAACGGCTCGACGGCAGACCTATCCATTGGTTGCTAACCATATGCACAATAATCTTGTGTCGCTCTGCAACCCTCACGGTCTCATTTTTTACCGGGCAGGCATCTGCATCTACATAAATCTCCATTTTTCCTCTTATTCACCTCTATACAAATCCTGCTTCTGTAGTTTTTTTATGGACAATATGGTCATCTAGGGTAAAAATCAAGGTGGTGGTGTTGGCTTGTCTAGCTATGTGTTGTGGTTATAACGGTTTAATTTTTAAGTAAAAAAGAATTTAAAATGGCAAAATATCTGGTTACTGGTGGTTACGGTTTTATAGGTTCGCACCTTATTGATGCACTTTTACTGCGTGGTGATAGTGTGCGTATTTTAGACAATCTCTCAACTGGCAAAATTGAAAATGTGGCAGGTGAGCATGAGTTTATAAAAGGTGATGTTGGTGACCATGATATGGTGCAACAGGCCATGGAAGGGGTCGTGGGCTGTTTCCATCTAGCAGCTATAGCCTCGGTGGAAAAATCCAATCGTGATTGGCCTGGAACCCATAGGAGCAACCAGACCGGCAGTATCAATGTTTTTGATGCCGCAAGACACTCACCACCTATACCTGTGGTCTACGCCTCATCAGCAGCTGTCTATGGTGATAATAGCAATATACCCTTGCTGGAGAATGAGCCAATTAAACCTCTAACCGCTTATGGTGCTGATAAAGCAGGATCAGAACTCCACGGTAGGGTCGCAACTTTTACCCATGGTGTACCAACTGTTGGTATGCGGTTTTTTAATGTGTACGGACCCCGACAAGATCCATCTTCTGCCTACTCTGGAGTGATATCCATATTTATAGATCGTACACTACGGGGCCAAGGGGTAACTATCTTTGGTGATGGGGAGCAGACACGGGATTTTGTCTATGTTAGCGACGTGGTTGCTCATCTATTGGCAGCAATGGAGCTTAAACCCAGCCAGCCTAAGGTTTTTAATGTCTGCACCGGACAGACAATATCGGTAAAAAGCATGCTTGATCACATATTTACCATAACCGGAAAAAAAGTCACCGTACATCATGCCCCACCACGTGTGGGTGATATACGCGAATCAAAAGGCAACCCCAACCTGGCAATTGAAAATCTTGGAGTAAAAGCCCAGGTTGAGTTTAAACAAGGTTTGAAAGATCTTCTGAACTATTAAAATATCTCAAATTTTGCAGTTTTAATGGTAAAATAACACCCACGCACTCTACCTTGCATCAGCCATCAAAAGAGATGTTATGCCGGGCTGGTCTGGTCCCAATGCGGATTTTATGGAGGCAGCCCCGTAAAGGCGCAGTTGATAAATCATCCAACCCTGTATAACCCGTTTTACATAGTGCCTGGTTTCCCCAATGGGGATATTTTCTATGAAGGTA
>JADFZS010000078.1 GCA_015232405.1 Magnetococcales bacterium
GATTGATATAGCACTGCCATAACCGCAGTTGATTAATTCAAAATCTTGTTTTTGACGTTGTAATACACAATCGACAAAATCCACAAGATCGGCAACATGCAGCAGATCACGGGACTCTTCTCCTGATCCCCACACTATCATCTTGCCATTTTCTTTAGCTGTTAGGGTTTTTGTAACTGTTGCACCAAAAACATGGGAATGTTCAAGATCATATTTATCATATGGTCCATAGATGTTGCTGTGACGGATAACTGTATGGCGGGTTTTTCCCTGCTGGGCATAAAATTCGCACATTTTTTCAATATAGGCTTTTGTCCATCCAGCCCCAAAATAGTTTTTATGGATTTCACCATTAAAAGCGGTCTCATCCAATCCGTTAGGGCTTGATTGTAATATTGCCGCACAGCTAAAGAAGATGAAATGCTCAAGTCTGTTATTGAGGGCAGAGCGAAGCAGGTAAGAGTTCATCACCGCATTATCAGTGATATGAATTTCAGGGGTGTTGACGATATCACTAGAGCCGGATGTGGTTGCCGCTGCTTGAATTAAAAGATCGACTCCTTTGAGTACCATAGAGACCTGTTCAGGATTGCGAAGGTCAGCTTGTCGCCATGTTATGCCGGGAAAATCAAATGCTGGTTTTTTGTGATAAACCCCTATGACATTATATCTGTCTTGCCTGGCAAAATACTCTGCCATATTACGGCCTATGAAACCTGTTGCACCACAAATCAATAAATTTTTCTTAGACACAAAAACCTCCGCCGCAATACAGACATTAATATCCTTGTAAATGTAACTTTCATGTCCATCTCATTAATAGGACTAAAATCGCAATATGTTAATCAACATACTGTGATAATTGCTATGTTTTGATGTTGTCTTATATGCTAATCCGTGGGATTATAACAGGTTATAACTCACTGTAGATGCTTAAAGATTGATATACCTTTAAAAACAGTGGTCAGAGATAATTTTGTTTAAAAAAATATTCCTTTTTTATAAGTGCATGGTAAAAAAGGCCAGCCCAATGGTCGAGCTAATCTAAGATAAAGCAAAAAAGAGAAATGGATATATGAATAGAGCTGAACGCAGACGGCAACAAAAGCTTGCCAGAAAAGCTGATAGGCAAAATCCACCAGAGCCGATCGTTAATATTGATGCCCAAGCCATCTTTCAACAGGCAATTCAATCACACAATGCAAATCGCCTGGATGATGCTATACCCCTGTATCGAAAATATCTTCAACTCCAACCTGAAAATCAATTTGCACATTCTAATTTGGGGGTTGCTCTACAATCCACTGGGGAGCTTGAAGGAGCAATAAGCTGTTATCAAAAAGCAATCGCCATCAACCCAGAATATGCAGATGTCCACAACAATCTTGCTGTTGCTTTTTTAGAGCAAAAGAGACTTGATGAAGCATCGCAAAGTCTGCAAAAAGCAATATTGCTTAAACCAGATTATATAGATGCTTATAACAATTTTGGTAACACCTTAAAAGAGCAAGGCAAACTTGAAGAGGCCATTACTGCCTACCAAAAAGTTATATCACTCAACCCCAATTATGCAGAGGCTTACAGTAATTTGGGGAATATCTACAAAGAGCAGTTAAAACTGGATGAAGCAGTTGCAAACTACAAAAAAGCCATATCTTATTCTCCAAATCTAGCTGAAGCTTATTGCAACTTGGGCATCGCTCTTTATGCACAAAGAAAACTGGATGAAGCCTATGAAAATCTGCAAAAAGCACTGTTGCTAAAACCCAATTTTGCAGAAGTTATAATGAATATAGGAACCATCCAAAAAGAGCATAACAACCTGGATATGGCAGTTATCAGCTACAAAAAAGCCATATCTTGTGATGCTAACCTGGCAGAAGCACACAATAACCTGGGAACTACCCTGTATGAACAGGGCAAACTTGATGAAGCCATCACAAGCTTTAAACAGGCCATAACTATTAATCCCAGTTATGCAGAGGCTTACAGCAACCTTGGCAATAACTATAGAGAACAACACAGGTTTGATGATGCGATATCAAGCTATCAAAAAGCACTTATTATCAAACCAAGCTGCTTTATCGCTTTGCAGAACCAAATTTTAACCCTTCTTTATGATCCCAAAACCAACAATGCCGAACTATTCAATCGTTGCAAAACAACCGCTAACGAATATATTGATTCGCAGAATATCGAAAGGCAGACCGCAACTGAAATTCACCAGGAAGAGCAACTGATACGCGTTGGCTATCTCTCCTCTGATTTTCGCAATCATCCTGTTGGTCAGAACATTTTACCCTTGGTAAAAAATCATGATCGCAGTAAATATGAAATAATCTGTTATGACGAGTTTGACAAGGAAGACGAATATAACAGGCAATTCAAAAAACATGCTGACAAGTGGCGTATAACCAATAATCTTACTGAAAATCAGATTGCAAAAATGATCGCAGATGATGGTGTACATATTATGGTCTATCTTGCGGCCCAATTTGATAAAAACCGCTACATGGTCGCAGTTCGCAGACCAGCACCTATACAAGTCAGTTTTGGCAGTGGTACTACCACCGGGGTAAAAGAGATAGATTATTGGCTGACTGACAAGGTTGTACACCCCCAAGATCACACGGAGAAGTTTATAGAAAATCTGTATTATCTTCCAAATGTCAGTGTGTTTCCCATACGTGATGGTACCCCTGATATAAAAACAGAGCCACCTGGCAAAAAAAATGGTTTCATCACCTTTGTCTCTTTTAATAATCCTGTAAAAATCAACAAAAGTGTAATTGATCTCTGGTCTGAGATTTTACAAAAAGTTCCAGATTCCCGTCTGATACTCAAATATAAAGATGTTCTAAAATCTGATATTATAGGTGGAAGAATCAAGGAGCAGTTTGCCCAAAATGGTATTGGCGCAAACCAGCTTATACTGTATGCCGCCAATGACAGTTATACTGAACATATGGCCTATTATGAAAATGCAGATATAGCACTGGACCCCTTTCCATTTGCAGGAGCCACCACCACTATTCAAGCAATATCAATGGGAGTACCAGTTATTACCCTGATGGCAGAACGCTCAATTGGTCGTCTAGGAGCAAGCTTTATGGTACATATAGGCTGCGCTGATCTGGTGAGCAACTCCAAAAAAGAGTATGTTGAAATAGCTGTCAAACTAGCCAATGACCATAATTATCTCAAAAAGCTGAGAACCTCTTTGCGACAATCTCTGCTTGCTACTCCACTTAGTGATGGAAAAAAATATACCCATAATGTAGAAAAAGCATATCAAGATATGGTGGAGAAGTATTTAAACGAGGTATCTCCATGAAAAATCCCGTAATAGTAGTAACTGGTGGAGGACGGGGTATTGGTGCTGCTGTTGCTATTTTAGCAGCACGAAAGGGTTATGCTGTCTGTGTAAACTATCTTGTAGATGAGGTTTCGGCATCCAAGGTTGTTGAGACGATCAAATCTCAAGGTGGTGTTGCTATAGGGGTGCAAGCAGATATTTCTGACCAAGCACAAGTCACCAATCTTTTTAATGAGGTTGAGTCTTCACTGGGACAAATATCCGCTTTGGTCAATAACGCGGGGTTATCAGGTGGCAGGCACAGTTTAACTGAGCTGGATGACGATGTGCTAACCCGTGTTCTTGATGTCAATGTCCGGGGTACTTTTCTCTGCGCTAAAGAGGCTTTGCGTTGTATGGTGCAGTCAGGAACAAAAGGGGGAATTGTCAACATATCTTCCCAGACCGCACGTTTTGGCGGTAATTTATTATCCCATTATGCCGCTTCCAAGGCAGCAGTAGAGACCTTTACCTTAAGTCTATCACGTGAGGCGGCAACCCACGGCATCCGTGTAAATGTGGTGAGTCCAGGTATAATAGAGAACAAAAGATTGGCAGAAGAAAACCGTGAAGAGCTTATTAAAACCATACCGTTAGGACGCATAGGCACAACCCATGATGTCGCCCAATCAGTATTGTGGCTACTTTCAGAGCAGGCTAGCTATATCACAGGTGTCGTATTGCCAGTTGCAGGTGGACGATAAAAACATTCTCAACTTGTAATTTTTTTATCCTCTATTTCAGATACACCGTAAAGATAGCTGCTTGTCTTATGACCAAACCAAATGACCTCACGTAACCAACTATCCCATGAAGACCAGGTCTCTTGTGATTGTAAAACTCTGTAAGTGACAGGTTTTTCCACAAGTTTACAGCTGTTACCACTCAATACTGATTGATAATATTCATAAATATTAAACCTGCATGTTATCGTGATATCTTCAAATTGGTAAGGTTGCTTAAACATTTTATAGTTCAAGTTGATGGCATCATTGATAATTGCATCAGATACTGTTGAATCAAGCTGCAAAAGCAGTGACTTTGCCTCTTGATAAAAAGTTGCTAGTTGCTTCTTACGCAAAAGCTTGATTGCAATATATTCATTAGCAGGCCACCAAATGTTCAACCAATCGGGAGCCTCTTGAAACTCAGGGCCACCTTGTTGTATCTCTTTGGCTTTTTCAAAAAAGAATGAGTGCACTTTAGCGATGGTTGGATATTTATCCGCAGATACCGAACAAAATTTATCAATTATCTTTTTTATACCAACTCCACCCTCTTTTTGCATTATCACTAGTGGTATCTGAAGAATTTTATCAAAATAGAGCAAAGCAGTCATAAATGAAAATGTGCAGGCATCTACCCACTCTTTTGCTGGCATATCCTTTGTGCCTACAACCAATTCTTGGGTTTCTTGAATCTCCTCTTGATCGGTGAGAATGCCATGGTTATTTATCAGTTTGGACTCAACAATCTGCATACCATATTTGTCTTGGTACTCTCTGGAGCCTATTTCGGAGTTGGGTAGAATTGCAAGATGGATAAATTGAATTCGATTATGCTGACCAGACTCTATAACTTGTTCTACACCATTTTTATACGATGCCAATGTCTCAGAAGGCAGTCCGATGATTATATCAGTAAATGTTGGTATTCCTTCACCATGGAAAAGATGTTGTAGTTCAAGAAAGCGATCTTGAGAGATATTCTGCCTGTTTATACTCTCAAGGGTGTAATCATCAACAGATTGAAGGGCAAGTGACACCCCTTTTCCCAATCCAGAGTCGAACAATATTTTTTGAATATCAAATGTACGGTTTGTGCTATTTTTTGTGTTCTGAACAGATAAAGCATTGGGATAACCATACCTTTTTTTGCTTGCTTCTGCCTCTCTTACAAGATCGATATCACGACCCAAAATACCAAAATTGGCATCACAACAAAAAACAAACTCTATACGGTTTCTGGCAAACCAGTCAATTTCCTGCAACAGCCTTGGCATGGCAAACTTATAGACTTTACTACCAACCGCAGAACCCCAATCACAAAATGAGCAGGAAAAAGGACACCCTCTGTTTGTCTCCCAAAGTGCCAACCATATCTCATCGGCAAAACTTTGCATTAGGGTGGTAAACACACCATCAAGGTAGGGTGATGGAATTTTATCAAGATCCCGCAAACGGTTTTTTCTTGGATTGCTAACTAGCAACCCGTCACTGTTTTTATAGCTGATACCTGGAATATTCTGCCAATTGTTGCTTGGGTAGGTTTCTAGTATCTGCAAAAAAACCTCTTCCCCCTCGCCATGGCAACAGATGTCAATAAATGGGTTGTCATCTAAAAATCGGGCCACTTTATCGGGAACATTGGGACCACCAAAAACAATAAGAGTTTGGGGATTTTGTTTTTTGATATTATGGGCAAGGGCTAAAGAAAGTTTAATATTCCACATATAAACGCTAAAACCGATAACATCAGCGGTTTTTATTGTCTTGACCATCTCATGGATTGCAAGACGACGATATATTGGTAATAAAAAATTATATCTTTGGGGTTGTGCTACCCATCTTTGCACATAAGCTTGCAACAGACCAACGGAATATGGCAGATAACTTTGACCGGAAAAACTGTTATTTATCTGAACCAGACCAACAGTCACCTGACTTTTGCTAGCTGGTTGTATATATGGGGGATCTTCTACAGCCTGTGGCATAAACAATTGCTCTTATGAATATCAGGAACAGCAAGCCAAACAGTAACACAAACTCATATTTACCTGCCATGTTTAACCATTTGACCAGTCATTAATCATCAATTCTACTTATATGCAATAACTTATTTGTAAAAATCATGACATCTAACTGGTTTTGTTTCAATTGCTTCTTGATTATTGCCTTGATACTCTCAAACCCTAAAAGATATTATTGTTCAAGTCTTATGACTTTTTTTAATTCAACATGAGGAAATATTTTGAAGTATCGTGAATTGGGCAGTACCGGGATCAAGGTTTCTACAATCGGTTTTGGTGCATGGGGAATAGGTGGTGTAACACCGGGAGCCACTAGCTATGGCGAAACAGACGATAAAACATCCCTGGATGCACTGAGCTGTGCCAAAGATAAGGGAATCAACTTTTATGATACATCCAACGTTTACGGTGCTGGTCATAGTGAAAAACTACTAGCAGGTGCTTTTAAAAAAGTACGAGAGCAGGTGGTTTTTGCAACAAAAGCTGGCTTGCTTGAATATGGCAAACCAGTAAACTTTTCACAATCATCATTGATTAACTCCGTTGAAGGAAGTTTACAACGATTACAAACCGATTATATAGATCTATTGCAGCTCCATAATGTACCGCAACAAGTCATAGACCGGCCTGATGAGGTACTTGATGTGATCCAATCCCTCAAAAAGAAGGGAAAAATTCGTGCTTTTGGGGTCTCAGTTCAAAACCCGGTTGATGGTTTGGCGGTAATTAACAGGTTTAGTCCAGACTCCATCCAGGTCAATATCAACCTTTTGGACATGCGCGCAAGTATATGTGGGTTAACTTCACTTGCCGTAACCAAAAAAGTTTCTTTAATCGCCAGAACCCCCCTGTGTTTTGGTTTTCTTTCGGGACAAATTGCTGAAAATACATTTTTTCCTCCCCAAGATCATCGTAGCCGCTGGTCGCAAAACCAAATTGTCTCATGGATAAAAGCAGCACAATATATCTTAGCTGCTGTAGCAACCACCCACGGTGAAAATGCCAGCCAATTCGCCTTACGCTATTGCCTGTCAGTACCTGGGGTAGCTACTGTTATTCCTGGTATAATGAATAAAAAAGAGGCACTGGAAAATAGCCATGCTGGAGAAATAGGAGAATTAACAAAAGAAGAGATGGAAAAAATTAGCACAGTGTATTTGCAGAAGGTCCAGCCAATTTTGGAAAACTCCGATGGTAGTGGCATGAAAAAACCGCCTGACCCAGGCAAAATTTCTTCTTAATCACAAATGGTGACAAAAAGAGCTACTGACGGATGAATACCGCTTGTCCACTATCCAGGGCGATATATTTGAGGTCATGTTTTTTACAATAATCTTGCCAGGAAAGTCCACCACCTGGAAATCCCGGAGATGAAAAATCATCGTTGATTATGCAGCCACCTTTTACCAATCTGGGGACAAAATATTCCATGCAACTGTATGTCGGCTCATAGAGATCAACATCAATATGGACAAAAGCCCACTCTTTTTCTGGTAGATCAACAAAAACATCTGGTATCCACCCTTTGAGAATAGTGGTGTTGGCAAAGGGCTGCATTACCTTTTTTACATGTTCAATATCAACGGCAAAGTGACCTTTTTGATATTCAAATACACTAACATTTTCCTCTAGCAATTCGGGGTTGATAACAATCTTATCTTGCTGAGTCGGCTGACTTAAACCTTCAAAACTATCAACAAGATATAAATTTTCTCCTAAATACCCGGGATCACGCATTTTTTGAATATTTGCCAGCAAAAGAGCAGAAAAACCTCTTAATACTCCACATTCAACATGTCCACCATTCAAATCAAGTGAATGGTTGAAATATTGCGATAGTACCAAGGCACGTTGTGCTCTTCTTAACAGTTTCCAGGCTGGGATTTTTGTTCCAGATTGTGTAACACATTGGTAGAACAGCTCTAAAAATGGCCAATTACCAACTTGCAAATCTTTATAGATGATTTGTAAATTCTTGATAATTGTTGCTTTGTCATCGACTTCATTTGTTTTCAAGCCAACTTGTGCAGGAGTTAAAGACATTGTTTCCTCATGTTATCTTGATATTGAAACGCTTAAGCAACATAACACTGTTTGGCAGAATTATACAGTTGTGGTTTTTACCCGGTTTTATTTTAAAGAGTTGCTAAAAAACGAGCTTCAACCAGATATAAAAGAGTGGAAAAACAGATATCGGAGATTTTCAAAAAGCAAACAAAAAAAAACCCAGCTTGCGCTGGGTGTGAATCAAATAAGGATTCAACTTAAAAAGTTTGAACATTCTGTATTCTTTATTACAGCAATGAATTTTTGTATGCAATCACTTCACTCAATCTTTGCCAACATTTCACACAATCTCCATATACCGGGCTTTTTTCTAGTTATGCTCTAGATTTTGCCGCTGCCATCATAGCCTCTCTGCTTCTTGCTACCACCTTGGCAACCCGTTTGGTGTGGTAGTAAATCCGTTTTAGATTTTCACGGATATCCATCTGCAATGTATAGGCGGTAAGATCAGCCATGGGAGCATCTCCCTCACCCTGTAAAGCATCCATCTGTTTGCTCTGACAAGCTGTGTCCATTCTGGTTATGTCATCTTTCATAGCCATGACACTAAGAGCGGTCTCCTCGTTATCGGTAATAAATGCTGTGGCTGATGTTTTAAAAGCATGTGATATTTGTTTGTGATAATCGGTCAGGGTTTTAATCCCCTCATCTGATATCACAACACTGTTGTTGGCACATACCTCTGCTAGATGGGTCATGTTATTTTCGATAATGTCACCAATATTCTCCATCTCACTGGTTGCAGTGATTGTTGCCATCACCTCATCTGCAACAGACTCAGGCAGAGTGGTACTACCAATTTTAGATACATATGAGGTTACAGCTTGATGGATCTCATCCACCCGATCATCCATCTTGGCTAGCTCGCGCATTTTTTCCAAATCACCTTTAAATACGGCATCAGGAATATCAGCAAGCATTTTTTCCAAGACATCTGACATAACATTTACTTCACGACGCACCATGCTCAAAGCCAAAGATGGTGTGGCAATCAGAGCCTCATCAAGATATTTTGGTTTGTAGGAGATACCAGCCATGGCATCTTCAACGCTATCACCTTCAGCGGCATGGGGTACAACCCACTCACACCAGCGCACAAACAGGCTACCCAAGGGCAAGAAGGCGAAGGCCATAACCACGTTGAAAATAGTGTGGGCATTGGCAACCTGTCTTGGAACCTCAGCAGCAAGTCGGTCCTGGCCTGCTAGTTGTGGATATTGGGGTGAGATATCCCGCACCAAATCGGCTAGTTGGGGAATAAAGAAAACGGCAATTGCAACACCAGCTATTTTAAATGTGACATGGGCCACAGCAACCCGTACCGCTGGGCGTGGTTTGCCCATAGCAGCAAGACCAGCGGTCATACATGTACCGATATTTGCACCAAAGGCCAGTGCGACACCACCTTCAAGAGAGATCAAACCTTGCATTGCCAGGGCAACAATAACACCCATGGTTGCAGAGGAAGATTGGATCAAACCTGTAAAAGCTGCTGAAATCAGAATACCAATTACCGGGTTATCAACACTTTTCATCATATCGATAAAAGGTTCATAGCTTCTTAATGGCTTCATGGCATTACTCATTTCGCCCATACCAAAGAAGATCATACCCAGACCCATAACCAGATAACCGTACTGCTTTTTCTTTTCATCCTTGGCTGTAAAAATCTGGACAAAACCAACTGCTATCAACATAGATGCATATTTGGTTACTTTAAAGGCGACAATCTGGGCGGTTATGGTAGTACCGATATCAGCACCCAGAATCACACCTATAGCCTGGGATAGTGACATCAGATCTGCTGTGACAAAGCCTACCAAAAGTACGGTTGTAACCGAACTGGACTGGATTATAGCAGTAACTATGGCTCCTGTTATCAAACCCATAAACCTGTTGGTGGTTAAAGTACCGAGAATCTGCTTCATCTTCTCCCCGGCAACAATCTTCAAGGCATCCCCCATACGTTCCATACCGTAGAGGAATATTGCCAAGCCACCGAACAGTTTCATCGTAATGGTAAAGAAATCAATTCCCCCACCAGAACTGCTCGCTTGAGCTGCCATGGGGGAAAATATGGCAGCACCTGCCATAGCCACAATAGCCATTAGCAAAAGTCGTTTTTGCCAACTGCTTTGAAAAATAGTCATGTTTGTATCTCTCCTAATATTTCGTTTTTGTTCATATCCAATGGGCGTTTAACGACCATTACAGGTCTTTGTGCAAGACGCAGAACCCTCTCGGTAGTTGCACCCAATAGATTTGATGATGGGCCTGAGTTACGACCGCAACCCATAATAATGATTCCAGCCCTTACTTTTTCTGCTGTTGTCAATATCGCAGCTAAAGGTTCTCCTCTAGCCAAAGAGATGTGGTATTTCACCCCATCCTTTTTAAATGCTGCTGCAATATCATTTTTGCGTAAAAATTTAGCCATACGATCAGCAGCTTTATCCCGCTGTTTACGGCTTTTTTTTAATACTGTTTTTCTCTTTGTTTTTTTAGGTTTTTCATCCACCTCAGGAATAACATGGAGGAGATAAATAGGCTCCTTTATGGAGAGGCTCAAGTTATACCCCTGCTTTACCGCCTCCACACTATCCAATGAGAAATCCACCGGAATCACAATTGGACCCTGGGGTTTACCCTCCATCAACAACTGCGGCCTGTGAGATGGTGAAAAAGCCTCACCTGAATAAGTCGGTGAATCATTTGGCGGACCGTTAAACATAATTCAATGTTAACTCCATGGTTGATGTTAAAAGAAATTATCAACCATCAATGTTGTCCAGAAGAGTGCAAACCGGTCATGGACAAACTGTTATGGCGCAAAAGTTCGGATCTACCCAGAACATATGTTGCGGTTAACAATAAAAAGCCCATGGCAAAAAGTCCGGTGCTGCCAGCAGTCTCATTAACCACAACAGCCATGGCAAAATAGCCAACGGCAAGCAGAGCTTGAATGCCACTCTTTTTACCGTTTGTAGCAAAGCGGTTTGTTATCGGCGCTACTGATGGGGTTAATGCTTTATAAAGAGTTTCAGATTGTTGGTTTGAGATGTTCATTAAAAATCTCCAAAAAATAGATTAAAGGGAAGTAGTCCCCGTTGCTTTTGCTCTATTACATCTCATGAAATGTGCCATTTATGGAGATTTGATGAATTTTGTATCATATCATAATGTTACAGAGGTGTTTTTGCTAATAAAAATTCTGGGAGGGGGTGTAACCAAATGAAATGTGATCATTTGATGTCGTGACTATGCAATCTATATATTTGCTATAATATCATACAGATATACACGGTTTTTTAATAATAGTGACAATTTAAAACAGAACACCCCATAAAACTATTGCACATTTTTAATTGGGAGGATTTATCACCTGTTACGGCTGTTTTGTGCTATACTCCATGCTGCCGTTCAGGAAAAAAATTTGCTTCAAGCTCATATCTTTATAAAAAGAGGATATTATGGCTTGGATAAACAGGGACAATCCTGATTCAAAGGAAGATGGGAGTCTATTTTCACCAGCTGGGGTAAATAACAGTGGGTGGGTTAGGGGGTTTGCGCCTCCACCACCAGAAATTGGCAGAGTCTTAAGCAGCTTTAGCTCCAGTGCCAACATGGGTGATGAATGGATCTTCATGACCTCCCGATTTCTGAAGATCTTCACCATCGCCGCTGGTTTAACATGGCTGGCACAATGGTTCTACAACCATTTTGAGCTTTTTGTCATCCCAACACCAATAATTGTGTGGGGTGGGGTTGCAATTTTTATAGCAATGCTTTCAGGCTGTGTCGGCTCTCGACAGTTTTTACATTATGTTGGGGAAAAAGGTGTAGCAAGCTTTATTCTTGATGGTGACAATAGCACTGTTTTTAAAGATATTTTTATTTTTTATAAGGCGGAATTTCTGGAACGTTCCTATAAAGATAATCTGGAATCAGCCAGTTTTTTATATCATGCCATAGATGAAGAAAAGTGTTATTTTGTATGGCAAAATGCTGCTTTTGAGAAAAAATTCGCGATATTTGGCATCAATACCCATCAGGATTATCCCTCACCTCCGCAAATAAAATATCTTTTTGGTTGTGCCGCCGAAAAAGCCTGGACTCACCATCTTACACGAACTGTAGGAACCTTCATTAAGGCAGATAGGTCAATTTTTTTTCCTCTGGCCCTCGAGCAAGGCTGGGTCTCCTTTGAAGGTGACAATCTGAGATATCAGATAAAGGGCATAGGAGGTGGTTTTAAGTTTGCTGAGATAGTTCAAATCGGGCGTAGCCATCAAGATTTGATCATAAAATTATTTTTTGTCGAATCATCCAAAGAGGAGATTTTACACATACCTCTAATTGGCTTTCCCAACAACCGTTTTTTCTTTTCAATTTTGGAGTTATATACCGGCCTCAAAGTACCGACAAAACGGCCTGTGCCCAATAAAAAACTTCAACATTTTGTTCCACCACCCCATATGGCAGATCGTGAAATATTTTATGATCGTATGGATATCGCTCTATCATATTCCAAACGCAGCAGTACAAACCTGCTAATAGTGGTAATAGAGCTAAACAACCTTGTATTTATAAATCACAGCTATGGTCGTGATGTTGGTACTAATACTCTTAATATTATAGGTGACAGACTAGAGGCTGCCTTCGACCATAACGAGCACGGAGTTGCAAGGATGGAGGGAACGGAGTTTGCCGCCATTCAACCAGATTTCAGTTCCCATGAAAATATTGAGATTTTTTTAGCGACAATCCAGCAAAAACTAAGCCAGCCAATCACCGTGAAAAACAAGGTTATAGAACCGGAAATATATGTAGGACATGGTATATTTCCCAAGGATGGTAAAAAGGTAGATTCTCTACTTAAGATAGCCCGCACTAGAATGTACAGTAAAAAATACAGCGCCCTATTTAACCTACAACGCCACAGTTATAAACCTTGAAACAGCAGTTGTCAGAACGCACCGCCAACCGCAGTTTCCAGGCTAAATCATAAAACCGTCTCACTCTTCAATCGCATAAGGCGACGGTTAAGGGCGGGTCGGGAGACCCCCAACAACATAGCAGCGATACCCTGGTTACCACCTGTCTGGCGCAGTGCCTCCTGGATAATCAAGTTTTCCGCCTGTTTTAGAGTGGGAAAACGACCAGTAGTGTGGAGGGACGATTGAATCTGCTGTTTTACCTGGCTTGAGTCGGCATCCATAGTAAAAGCGTTGGCCCGGATAGCTTTTTTAAAACTCTTCATACTGATTACCGACCCGGAGTTGTGTCTGGTTACCGCATCATAAATCATGGAACGCATCTCACGAATATTACCGGGAAATGAGTATGTTGATAACAGTGTTATCAGCTCCGGGGGTGGTTCTAGAATCGGTTTGTTCATGGATTTGCACGCCTCATCAAGAAAATACCCCAATAAAAGTGGTATATCCTCAATACGCTCCCGCAGAGGCGGTATCTCTATCCAGTGTCCAGAGAGACGAAAATAGAGATCCTGACGGAATTTATCTTGGGCTATCAACTCCCTGAGATCCAAATTGGTGGCTGTAATTATTCTTGCATTACTAAGGCGAGGTAGATCAGAGCCAAGGGGATAATAATTTTTCTCCTGTAATAACCGTAACAGTTTTATCTGGGAAGATTTACTTAGATCGCCAATCTCATCTAAAAATAGAGTGCCATTTTCCGCTTTGGAGACAAAACCTTCTCGCAATCCTTCAGCACCTGAAAATGCCCCCCGTTGATGACCAAACAGGGAGTCAGAAAACATGTTATCATCAAGACCTGCAACATTGACCGTAACCAGCTCTCCACTTCGTTTGCTGGCTTGATGGATGGCTTTACCAAACAGACCTTTGCCAACCCCGGTTTCACCAGTGATCAATACCGGCTCATCAGAGTGGGCAAGAGCCAGAATATATTTAAAGATAGCTTTAATATTTTGATGGTTGGTGACAATCTCAGAAAAAGTGTCGTAATGGGAATCCTGACCACCCAACAGGCAAGCCCGTAAATTATTGACCTGCTTACGGAGTGAGCGAACCTCTATAGCTCTGCTTATACTAGAGATAAAACGGCTCTCTTCCACTGGTTTTACCAGATAATCAAAAGCCCCCTCTTTCATACAGGTTACAGCTGTTTCAACATTTTGTGCTGCGGTCATTACCACAACAGGTATCTCTGGATGGTGTTGAATTATCTCAGGCAACAGTTGCAAGCCGGATATTTTCGGCATTAGAAGATCCAGCACAATTACTCCACACTCATTGCGTTCCAGATAAGGGAGTAACTCAGTACCATCAGACATGGTTACCACGGAAGATATTCCAAATGTCTTCAAAAGTACGCTGGAACCGAATAGTACCTCTTCTTCATCATCTACCAAAACTACTGGCAGGTTATTTGACATCGAAGTGCTCATGTTTGCAGGCCTGTCAAGATTGATGGAATGATTGGTAGTTTAATAGTGACCAGAGTTCCTTCCCCCACTCTGGAATCAAAACTGATTTTACCACCATGATTATTGATTATATCCGAAGAGATGGACAGCCCAAGACCAGTTCCTCCTGTGGACTCCTTGGTGGTGAAAAAAGGGTCAAGAACACTTTTAATGGTCTCCTCTTCCATACCAACACCCTCATCGTGAATAGTAATTAAAATATTCTCTTTGCTATCATCCACAGAGGTTGTTAGGAGCACCCTTCTTGAGCGGTCAGGAAGAGATTGTAAGGCATTGAGCAGAATATTGATTATCACCTGCTCCAACTGCTGGGCATTTCCCCGAATTGCCGGGAGGTCTCCACCGTGGTCAAGATGGCAGAAATCGGTATATTTTTTTATCTGATTTTGCAAAATTGATATCGCCGCTTGGATCACCTCTCCCATATTGATCTCTTGATCCATGCCCCCTTTGTCTTGTCGCGCCATATGTTTTAAATTGCCGACAATTTTTTTAATCCTGCTGGTGCTACGCTCAATACCTGCCATCAATCTGGGGATCGCCTCCAACGCCTCTTTGGCTGGCATTCCTCCTAGAGAGAAATCATTGATATTTTTACTATAACGGTGCAAAACCGAGGGAATATCACTCCAGGTACGCATGAGGATTGAGTTGTTGAACTGTATGGCACTGTTGGGGTTATTTACCTCATGAGCAACACTGGCAGCCAACACCCCGAGGGAGGCCAAACGGGCATTACGCAGAGCCTGGGCATGGAGCACACGATCTTTGGTAACATCAGAAATTATCAGCATTATCTTGACCTCTTTTTTATTAAGGTCAATTGGTATCAATCGCGCATCCCACCAAGATAGATCTGGCATGGAGAAATGGATATCTTCCTCAACATTACCAGCAAGAGCACTATTAAAACTCTGTTGAAATTTTCTATGTAGAGTGATGGGCAGAAGATCAATAAAGTTGGCCCCCACCTTTTGTGCATCTGCAGAGTTGGGAAAAGGTCGGTTCATAAATAAAATTTCCCCGGCCTTATTGATGGTCATGATGGTGTCTGGAGAGTGGTCCAGAAGCGCACGAAAACGCTCTTCACTCTCTTTTAGAGCCAGGGATACCCGTTGCCGTTTACGCATCTCACTCTGCAAGCGGAAAAGATACAGTATCAAAACCACAGTGAACAAAAATCCCTCAATCAGCAAAATACCCGGACCTTCATTAAATGCTTGAGAACTCTTGAAAAGCGGGTTTGCCAAGGCGGTAAATGTCCATTCATGATTTGCTACATTAACGGTATCAACTATCTTAAGGTTATGTTTGATAGCTGGAATATCTTCTGGGACCTGAGGGTTTTCACCCTTTAAACGGCTATCATAACGATATAGGGTTCTCTTTAAGTTTGCTTCTGGAACATCTTGTATCCAAACATCAATTCCCCTTGGCTCCAAGGGGTCGATAGATGCAGTGACAATTTGATTCAGGTTGTAGATGCCAGCTATATAGCCGATGGGGTTTAGCTGTCTGATTTGTGACTGCTGAGGATCAAAACCATCGGGAAAAAGGGCGAGAATTACGGCAAACAGGGTTCCTGTATCTTGCTGGTTACGCAATTTTACAACAGTTGCAACCATTTCACTGCTTTTAGATGCTTTTTTAAGGTTGGACTGTACGTCAGACATATCTTCCCAACTCCACCAATTGGATGCCCCTCCACTGTTTTGAATATATTTTATCTTTTTGTTGTCACTTTCATGGGGTATCCAGGCAAAGGAGAGAATCTCCTTATGGCTGGACATAATGGCTATTGAGGAGATCTGAAAATTTGCTCTAGTGATCTCAGGAACACCAATAAGCAGTGTTCGCAACTCCTCCAGCGCGCTCAAGCTATCCCCCATCTCTTTTTGGAAAGCTCGAAAACGGTTCTGTCCAGCCCATTCAAAATCTTGCTGCTTATAGGTTGTCAGCTGATGATTTGTTACCCAATAAGTGGCTATGGAGAGAGCTATACCAGCACAGGCCACCAACCATATGGAGCCAACACCAAGAATACTGCTCTGAAACCATGAGCTGGGTTGATTAGTGGATGTCATCTCACCTTACTCCATCCACCCTGGATACATAAAATTTCCATTAAGATGGTAAGTTTCCTAGCTCTTCTTCTTTTTCTTTTTTACAACCATAACTGGAACAGTTGACTGCTGCACAACCCGTTCTGCAACTGAACCTAGAAGAACATTGGCTAGTCCTGAACGACCACTACTGCCCATTACGATCAGGCCATAATCCTTTTTATTGACCAACCGGATAATCTGGTCAACTGGTAGACCACGACGACAATTGATATCCAGCTTTACTTTAAGCTCTTTAGCTTTTTTGGTAACACCATGTTTTTTGAGATACTCTGCCATTTTCTCTTGGGCAGCATCATCAATTTGCACTATGAGTTTTTTATTTTTCTTCTTTTTGTCAATATAGATCCCAGGGGTATCTAAAGAGTCATGGATAACATGGAATAGAGTAACTTCTGCACCCAACATCCTAGCTAGCACCAAACCCTCTTCAATGGCTGATTGGCTGTCTGGAGAAAAATCAATGGGAACTAGAATTTTTTTGGTTGATTTTATTGACACTTAAAAATACTCCTGAAAATACATGGGAAAACAGTTCATTAAATCGTGTTGACAATTTCCCAATTCCGTTTTACATGATTGTTGTAAAAATTGAAAAATGGAGAACCAATGGTGGAAAAACAGCCATAAACAGTTTGTCTGCCAACAGGCGAAAATTTCTTTTTGCCAATGCCCCAAAAGCTACTGCAAGTCCAAACTGCGCCCATAGTAGTGAGAAGAAAAACCACAACTCATTCATATATTGAGGGCTGGCTTGGGTTTGATAATAGTGTGAAATAACAGAAAAACTGGCAACTCCCCAACAGATAGCCAAAACCCACCAGATTGGAGTACCCTTTGCTGCAATATCTTTGAAAGCATTGACCAATAAAATACGATAATAAATTTTTAAGGCAATTCCCTTTTCTACCCAAGATGGTTTTGCCAAATTTTTTTTGCTGTTGGTTTCACCGGATTCCATGTTGATTTCCCCTTTGTATGAGGGTCAGCAAACAGGGTTACCCCGGTCTGCTGACCCAACTCATGCAATTATGCCATTAAAAGGCTACAGGATCAGTTTGTTACCGCTTTTTGGTATGCCATATCATTCTGCATGCTGATCATATGCTCAGCTTGGCGAACGATGGATTTGGAGTTACCAAAAATGATGCGCAGCTTATCCATAATTCCCATTTCGATGGAATACGCTTCAACACGGCTTGGTTCATCAGCTGTCAGACGTTGTACATGGTGAACGGCAGCATCAGCCATTCTCTGTTCAATTTGCTCATCCAGTTCTTTCATTCTCCTAATAGCATCAGAATCATCTTCTGTGATTGCACGAAGAGCTAGTTCCAATCCATGGTTAACCATTTCATGGAAGCTATTGATGCTTTCAACTGTACCAGCACTGATTGTCACACCTTTAGCCAGGCGCTGTTCTCCCAGATACACCAAGTTGGTCTCGATTGTGTCGCCAATACCTTCTAGGTTATCGGCAACATTGATCAATGCCATCAACTCTTTGGATTGCTCTGGAGATAGGTTTGTGCGGCTGATTTTGCCAAGATATTCAAGAAGATTGGCGTGCATTTTATCAACAGCCACATCTTTTTTCTCAACCTCTTTCAACTCTTTCAAGTCACCATTGATGATGGTTGGCATGGAGTCATTCAACATCAAATTAACACGCAAACCCAAGCTCTTGATTTCACGGCGAGCTGCATCTAGAGCCAATGTAGGTGTTGAGATTAGAATCTCGTTTAGGTAAAGAGGACGACCTGTAGCAGCAGAAGCATCTTCTGCTCCACCTTCACGATCGGGAAGCATTCTTTCGATCAATGCAGCAAACTGCGGAATCAACGGCAAGAAGATAATTGTGTTAGCTACGTTGAAAACAGTGTGAGCATTAGCGATCTGGCGAGGTGTCTCTGCAGCCAGTTTATCCATTCCTGTAATACCTTCAGCAGCAACAGGGGAGAACCAGATAACAAATTCAGCCAACACCGGTATGAAGAAGTACCAGATAACCACACCAACTGTATTGAACAGAATATGGGCCAAAGCCGCACGAACCGCTTCACGGGGCTTACCGATGGAAGCCAATAGGGCAGTTACACAGGTTCCGATGTTGGCACCAAAGGCCAGTGCGATACCTGCTGGCAGAGTCACAAAACCCTGGGAAGCCATAACGATAACAATACCTGTGGTAGCAGACGATGACTGGATCAGACCTGTAAAGGCTGCTGCTACCAATATACCAATCATCGGGCTTTCCATACTAACCATAAGATCCAGGAAAGGCTGGTAGGAGCGAAGAGGTTTCATAGCACCACTCATAACGCTCATACCAAAGAAAACCAAACCAAGACCCATAAGCATAGCGCCATACTGCTTGATTCTTTCTTTGCCGCCAGCAAACATCATTCCGAAACCAACAAATACCATCAACAGAGCCACTTTAGTTACCTTGAAGGCAACGATCTGAGCTGTGATGGTGGTACCGACGTTGGCACCAAAGATAATTCCCAATGTTTGAGAGAAGGACATCAATCCGGCAGTAACAAAGCCCACAACCAGAACAGTCGTCACAGAAGAAGACTGAACAACCGCTGTAACCAATGCACCGGTAACTGCACCAGAAATCCTGGTTTTAGTCAAAGTAGCCAGGATGCCTTTCATCCTTTCACCAGCGACAGCTTTTAGAGCGTCGGCCATCTGTTCCATACCGAACAGAAACAGGGCCAAACCACCCAACAAAGTCATAGTCATGTTGCCCCAAGCCATCTCTTTTCCACCTGAGTCAGCTAAGGCTTCTCCATATGGAAAGGTTACTGCCAACCCCACCACGAACAGTAATACCAGACGGCGTCCGATACTCACACCGTGTAGGCTAAGTGTTTTACTCCAGTCCATTTAACATCCTCCTAAATAAATATTGATGAAGATTATTTGATTTAGATGGGACTATAGAGCCTTTTTATGTGGGTTTTATGTTGACAAGATGCGATATTTGAAGATTGCGTGAAGAAAAAGAAAAGATTGCAAGAATTATGAACTTTTTCTATATAAGTTTGCCAGTTACCACTTGCTACAATTTTGCACTTTTGAGGAGTGAGTTTTATAGAACATCTTTTAATGATATGCAAGTTTTCACTCTGCTTTTTTTATTGCTGGAGCGAGATAGTCAGGGACAATTTTGGCAGGTAAAAAGATCCACTACTATAGATATCCATTAAAAAACTACCGAATCTAGGATTATCCTAGAAACGGCGGTTGGCGGTGCGTGCATGGCGTAACATATTGGTATTAGCTGGTGTAACATAACAAATCGAAGTCACCTTTTTGGTGATGAGACTTTGATCTGTTATGCCAGATGAATCAATAGGTTGCATCAGGTGCGTGCTGACAACTGCTGTTTCTAGGATTATAGTTCTTAGATTGCAAATAGACTGTCGGTGGTACTGAAATAGAATAAATATAGCTGAACATCTATCTGTTTTAAGCCAGCTACCAGATAGTAGTTTTTACCCTGATGAAGGGGTCGGTAGAGAGATCCAGAAAAGGGAGCCATGGGGTAGAACTGGTTCCATTCCTACCTGACCATCCATCTTTTCCACCCACTGCTGAACAATTGAGAGACCCAAGCCGGTACCACCTAATTCACGGGAGCGGTTTTTACTAACCCGATAAAATCTGCCGAATACCCTTGATTGATGTTCCGGTGGTATTCCCGGTCCATTATCCTCCACCTCCAACCGAAATCTATTATCAACCTTTCTTGTCCGTATGGTAAGAGAGGATTTCTCCGGGCAATATTTAATCGCATTATCTAGGAGGTTGTAGAGCACCACCTCTGACAACACTTCTGAATCAGCGAGAAAATGAATTTCAGGTTCCACTAAACAGGTCATCTTGATCTGTTTTTGCTGGGCGGCCTCTGCTGCCATATTCATAGCGTGACGCACCGTTGAAAGAAGTGGGGTATCTGAAACGGTTATGGATTGCATTCCGGCATCAAGCTTAGAGATATAGAGTAAATTGGAGATAATACGGGAAAGACGCAACGCATTGCGCTCCAATGAGGTGGATAGCTTACCCAGCTGCTTGTTATCGTTGGATGTAACAAGATCCTGCAGAAGTTCGGCGTTAGCCAGAACTGTGTGTACCGGAGTTCGTAGTTCATGGGAGACATTGGCAACAAAATCACGCTGCATCTGGTCCAAGTAACGTATCTCAGTTACATCCCGGAAAACCAACACACAACCTCGATTTTTCATCAAGGCCCCAATAATTTGCAGATATTTTTGCCCGGAGGTGTAAAAATCGTAATTAACTTTACAATAGGTGGAATTTTCATCAAGCCCCACAATACTGTCATAGACCTCTTTTGGAACCACTCCTTCCAACATTCCCCCAATTACAGAGTCATCTAAATTAAGCATTTTACGGGCTGATTTATTTATCAGGGTAATCTCTTTTTCACAATTCAGGGCGATCACCCCTTCATTCATACCCTCTAAAATGGCGTTCATCCATGCTCTATCTTGGGCCAGCTCTACCACGGTCTTGTCAAGCTGCTCTGCCATGGAGTTGAAAGATGATGCCAGGCCACCGATCTCATCTCCAGAGATTATCTTTATGGGCTGCTCGCTGATATCCCTGCTTATATTTTTTGCCCTTTGCACCAGTGTGCGGAAGGTACGAGTCAATAGATCAAGGGCCAGAGCGGTGATTATCAACGCCATTGCCAGGGCTAGGATCGATGCCTTTAATAAGAAATAACGTTGTTCTTCAATAGCATGCCGTATTATCTCCATGGATTTTGCTACACGCACAACCATGGTCTGCTCGGCTCTTGTGACAGGAATAGCCAAATAGAGCATGTCAACTTTTAAAGTCTCTGAATACCGACGTGAGATACCATGCCCCTCTTTGATTGCTGCCATAACCTCAGGACGGTTTCCATGATTATCAACTTTTAAGATCTGCCCCGGCTCTAACTGGGAATCTCCAACCACCTTACCGTTATTCATGATGATGGTAACTCGATCTTCAATGGCTCTGCTAAGAACATCAGCCAGACGGTCCATCTCTGGGACAGAGACACCCCCAGGTGCGTTTGCCAATAGAACACGGGCACCATTGGCGTGGGTCAAAAGATGCTCTTTTATACTTTGAACCAAACGATCTTTAAGATTTATCTCGATTGATATGCCAACCTGAGCCAACAAAAACAGGTCCAATACCAGTGAAACCAGTATCAGCTTTCCACGAATTCCAAGCTTCATACAACTCTATTTCCTGAAGGGGCATTGAATAGATAGCCGACACCTCGAACAGTCTCAAAAAAATCACCAGCTGGGCCTAGTTTTTTTCTAAGCTGTTTGATATGGGAATCCACCGTTCTGGTCTGTACATAGGATTGCACACCCCAGACCACATCAAGGAGAATATCACGGGTCTGAACCCGCCCTGCCCTCTCAATAAATGTGGATAAAAGTTTAAATTCTGTTGCAGTAAGAAGAACCTCCTCTTCATCAACGTAAACCCGGTGGGTATCATAATTGATGTTCAAAGAACCAAAGGTACTTTTTCTTGGCTGCTCAACATTTGTCCCCATGGTACGCTTTAGTGCCACCTTTATCCTTAATACCAACTCTCTGATACTGAATGGTTTAACCAAATAATCATCGGCACCCACCTCAAAACCAACAACTCTATCGATCTCTTCCCCTTTAGCAGTTAACATGATTATGGGAATTTGACTGGTCTGAGGGGCCTCGCGAATGCGCATACAGACATCCAGGCCAGATATATCTGGCAACATGATATCCAATAATATTAAATCAGGAATTGGTTCTCGAAATACCTCTGTCAACGCAGATTTTCCAGTTAAAGCCGAACGGGTTTGATACCCCTCCAATTTCAGCTTGATCTCCATAGGTGTAACCACATCCTGCTCATCCTCAACAATCAGGATAAGTGGAGCATCATCACCCAAAGCATCATTTATCATCTGCATTTATACATTACCTCCCCCCTACTCTATTAGATTGGGGTAATCCATATCAACTTGGTCAGTTCAACAGCTAGAGCTTTTTTTCAAGTCCATCTGTCATAGACTATATGATTGTCAGGTTTAATTCAGTAAATATCAATATAATTTTTCATTATGCCATCATTCACTAAGTTACTTCTTATGGCTATGACCAACCAATTAAGCTTTTTAAATTGAGTTGTAGTGTCTGTTTTTAGTGGGTATACGGTAATATTATTCTTTAACCACTTAAGAACGATTAAGGAAATGTTGTTGCCCTCTAAATACCAAGAATGGGCTTTATTTCCAGATAATTTATAATAAACTATCTATAAACGTCTGAATTAGGAAGATAATCCAACGGGTTTATTCCTGCTTTCCCAGGATCAACGTGACCAGTTATGATCTTTGTTTTGTCCTGTTTATAAAACAATAAATTTAATAGCTTTTCGTCTTGAAGCTTGCTACCTGAAACAGTTACAACTGGTCTCACAATAGGGTGGAGCAGATCACCAACATTGTTGCGAACCACCACACAAATTGTACCGTCAGCCAATTTTACTGTTGACCCCACAGGAAATACACCAACACACTGGATGAAGTTTTGCACTATCCCCATGTCATATTTTTCTTTATTTCCTTTCATGATAGCCCTTAAGGCAACATGATTTTCCAGCTGTTTACGATAGCTGCGTTTGGATGTAATCGCAGCAAAGGAGTCAACAACTGCCGCCATTCTACCCTCTCTACTTATGCTACCACCCCGTAATTTTTTGGGATAGCCGGTTCCGTCCAACCTTTCATGGTGTTGGGTTAAAATATTTATTACCAACGGTGATACATCGTCCATACTTTTTATGACGTGGATACCAAAATCAACATGCATCTGGACAAATTTTCTTTCGTTAGCAGTCAGCTTGCCTTTTTTTTGTAAAATATCCTTTGGTAGCTTTGCCAACCCAACATCTTGCAGAAGACCGCCAATACTAACCATTATCTGGTCTTTTTCGGAAAAACCCATTTTTTTTGCCAATGCCAACATATAAATGGATACTTGAACCGAATGGTTGAAAAGATGGTTATCCTTATACTTTAGCATTGCCAAGCTTGTCAGAGCCTCCTTATCACGGGAAAAGGAGGAGAACATCTGTTTTGTGACTCTCGCCAGAGGATCAACCTTAACTGATTGATTCTTCTTTATTTTAACCAAAATATCCTGGGCAAGATTCATAGCTTCTGAAGTGATGTTGGATGCTTTAGCTGTCTCTGACCATATAACCTCCTCAGATACTGTTTCAACAGGCCCTGTCTCGGTAATGCCATCCCCTAGATCATCTAACTGGCTCAGCAACATCGCCTCTATATCATCTTTGGACTGTTGAGCACTGCTATCTGATGAATGGTTCTTTGCAAATTTCATTGTGACCCTATTAAAATATAATTTGAAAATAATTCTATATATTAATAACTTATCAAAAACTTCCCACAGTTCAATTTTAAAAAACTCTGTCAAATATTCTTTTGTAAACTTGGGATTAAAAATAAAAAAAAAAAACTGACTAAGAAGATATTTTCTTCTCAGTCAGTTTTTTATTATGTTAAAACTTAAAGAATGTTTTGTTTAATGAGCACAGATATATATACCAGTTAAGTTAGAAACATCAAGAGTAACATTTAATGTACCTAAGCTTAAGATACCCATAACTGCAGCATTTGTAGTAGCATCAGCATCTGAAGCAAGAGTTAGAGTTAATTCATCAGGAACATTGATAGCTATTGTTACATCTGGAATTGACATGAACATATAAGCTGTGTTAGCTGGCACAGTATCACCACTTGTTGCTATACCACCAGCAGGAGTTGTACCCATATCGATTCCCATAGATCCAGAAATTTGAACGTTAACAGTAATATTTGATCCACCATTTATGTTAATATAACCAGCAGTTGAAGATGTTCCAGCAGCTCCATCTGAGTCACCCCATGAGATATCATTTACAGCAATATTCATATCTACAAAACCGTCAAAATAAATGTCAATACCAGCCTGACCAGTTACATCATCCATATCTTTATCAGTAATTGCAGTTAAACCGAAAGCAGTAAAAGGTACCATCATTAATACTAGTGCTATTGCT
>JADFZS010000079.1 GCA_015232405.1 Magnetococcales bacterium
TTGGTTTACCATCAACCACTGTTGGTTTTAACTGGGATGAGGAACAGATCCTTGAAACCCTTGGGGCAATGCGAGAGCTTCTGGCTGACTCATCATCTTTTCCAATATATCAGTTGGCAAAGTTTGCTAGGCAAAAATCAACTGTAATACTTGCGGGAGATGGCGGAGATGAACTGCTGGCTGGTTATGACACCTATAAAGCCAGCCAGTTCATGCCAATTATCCGCAATATACCTGCCCCCTTACGAGATGTAGCAATGAACATGGCCCGTTTTTTACCAGCTGATAAAAGCCGTTACAGCCTACGCATGGTCACAGAGAGGCTACTGCAAGCAGCTAAGGCAGGACCATTTAAAGATCATGCCTCATTTAGAAAAATTTTTTCTGACTCCATGAAGGTGAGATTATATGAAGCAGATTTTCTAAAGAGTGTCGCAACAGCTGATCCCATTAAAGATTATGCCGAAAAAATGCAAAACTTACCCAAAGAGAGGTCCCAACTAACAGCATGGCAATTGGGAGATTTAAACCATTTTCTCCCCAGTGTATTAGCCAAGGTAGACCGTATGAGCATGGCAAATGGCCTTGAGGTCAGGGTTCCATTTTTAAACCACAAATTGGTTGAGTTCTGTTTCCAACTGCCAGATGAAGCAAAACGGTATAAAGGCAGGGGTAAAAGAGTGTTGAGAGAGGCGATATCACCCCACCTGCCTCCAGGCCATTTACAAAGGCCCAAAGCCGGTTTTCTGCCCCCGGTAGATAGCTGGTTTCGTAACCCCGGCCCCATGAGAAATATTTTTCACGAGCACCTAAGCTGGGCAAAATCGCAAAACCTTGGCTGGCTAAACTGGCACGAGGTGGAAAAAAGCTTAGAAGAGCACAAAAACAAAAAGATAAACGCTGGCTTCACCATGTTGAGCATATTACAGTTTATCAATTGGCAAAAGCAGATGAGATAGATAAATTTCATGGAATTATCTATTTAAAGTTGTAGGTTTGCTCCATTGTGTGAGAAATTATTACTGAGTTTTATACTCTTATGTAGGTAGCTAGGCGATATTAAGGAGAGGTGAATGGTCAAAGAGACAGATAGCGGGGTTGAGTATCTGCAACTGCCTATTGGTTCAGTTTCTGTTGTGGTTCCTTGTAAAAATGAGGAGGATGCCATCCAGTTGACAATTCAGGGTATTAAAAACGCTCTTGAAAGTGCCTCTATTGAGTATGAAATTATTATTGTTGATGATGGTTCCAACGATAGCACCAGACAAAAAGCAATTGAAGCTGGGGTACGTGTTTTGGTCCATGAGATCAACATGGGTTACGGCAACTCCATAATGAACGGCGTAAAGATAGCCAAACACCCGGTTATTGCAATTTTAGATGCTGACGGAACCTATGACCCAGCTGAACTACCAAAGCTGTTAGAGGCCCTATCAAGACATGATATGGTAATCGGCGTTAGAAAATGGACACCTGACAACACATCTTTGACCGGCAGGTTTTTTCGCACTGCGCTCTATTATACAATCCTCATTCTATCTGGAGTCAAAGCACCGGACTTCAATAGTGGGTTTAGGGTGTTTCACAAAAAAAATATTTTGGACTATCGGCCTGTTCTCTGCCCCACGTTTTCTTTTACAACAACTTTAACAGTACTTTTTTTACAGGCTAATCACAGTGTTAATTTTATGCCTATTGAGTATTCACAAAGGATCGGTCGATCCAAGGTAAACTATCTAAAAGATGCAATCAAAACCTTTAACTATGTGTTTTCCATCACATCTATTCTACGCCCCTATCGAATAAACATGTTTTTTATAGTTTTAGCAATTTTGATGAATGGTTTGGTGATGACAGCATCCCTATTTTCCCCATTTGTGGCATCGTTACAGTTGGGGCTGCACACCATAATATCAGTACCTTTGATAATTGCCTCATTATCACTTGGGGCCTATGTAAACACACGTATTTACCACTATCATTTAAACAAAAAAACTGGTGAAGATGTGTAATGAATGTTGTTCTTTATTATCCCACATTGGGTATGTCTGGATCTCTGGTAACCCACCTACCATTAAGTCTTCTGTATGCTGGTATAGACACCATACAGGCTGGTGTTGAAGTTCGTATTGTTGATGCCCGTCTTGACCCGATCAATTTCAAACAAACTCTAGAAAACAAAATTGATGATAAGACCATGTTGGTGGGGGTCAGTGTCATGACTGGTGCTCCCATTATCAATGCTCTGGAAATTTCCCATTTTGTCAAAAAAAAATATCCCCACTTAAAGATAGTCTGGGGCGGTCCCCATGCCACATTTAACGGGCAGGAGATACTTGAAGAACCAAATATTGATTTTGTGATATCCGGTTATGGTTCACAACCTCTAGCTGCCTTGGTGCGACATCTCAGGGGTGATAAAGATGCCCCACCACTCAGTGATATACCGGGCTTGAACTACCGCATTGATGATAAAACAGTTGCAAATCCCTATGTTGATGCTTTTGAAATGGTGGATTATAAAAAAATTCCCTATCATCTGGTTGCTGCTGATCTTGATAGTTATGGTCAATTAGATAGCGGAGAGAGAATTTTCTCTCTCTATTCTGCCATGGGATGCCCATACAAATGTACCTTCTGTTCTGCCCCTGCTCAATACAGTGGTATCAGAAGAAAATTTGAGGCGGTTCCATATTTGGAGGTGGTTGATCATATCCAATATGTAAAAGAGAGATATGGGGCAACATACATCTATTTTATAGATGATGACTCGTTTGTTCGTATTAGCCATGTTGAGGCAATTATTGATGAAATAATCAAAAGAAAAATAGATATCGGGCTGGGTTTTCGTGGTGCCAGGGTCAACGAGATAAAAAAAATGAGTGATGAATTTCTGCGCAAACTTGCCCAGGCAGGAACCGATATCATGCATATTGGAGCTGAGTCAGGATCGCAAAAAATTCTCGATTTAATCAAAAAAAATTGTACCGTTGAAGATATCATTGCCATAAACAAAAGGTTGGCAAAACACCCCCAAATCAAGACCGGGTACAACTGGTTGTCAGGTGTACCAACTGAGACGTTAGACGATCTACGACAAACCAGAGAGCTGATATTAAAGCTTGTTACCGACAATCCCAACGCCATACTTTTTCCTCCCAATTTATTTCGTCCACTTCCCAATACCGAGCTATATGATGTGGCCGTAAAGCATGGTTACAAACCACCGAATAAAATTAAAGATTGGGCAGATCTTGAAAACAGTCTGGAATCATCAAGCGGCGATGAATTACCTTGGTGCGATAAAGAGCATATCAACCAAGTATATATGATGCAGATATGTTCATATTTTATTGATGGTAAAATATTTAAGGTCAAGACTGGTGACAATATGAAATTCAAGATTATCCGGTTTTTGACCAGAATATACACTCCTATAGCAAAACTGCGAATGGTGTACGGTTATTCCGGCTTATTAATTGAAAAACATCTCTTTAGACTGGCTTCACGTTTCATGGGGAGTTAGTTCAATTTCTTTGTTTGGGGGCTATTATGGATATAGAAAAACGGATCATCGCACCTAATTCACTTTTTTTTGTTATAGCTATTTTTACTGTTTTATTAACCCCAACAAAGATAGCCCAAGCACAAAACTGGCAAACAGTTACGGGAGCCACAGCATTTAAAGCCGGGTATTTTCAGGTGGTAGGTGTCTCAAAAGGGGGTCAGAGTAAATTTGAGGCTCTACGGTCAGCAACAGTGATTGCCCAAAGAGATCTGCTAGCAGCTATACAGGGTATTCCCGTTAAATGGCAGATGACCATAAAAGACGGCATGCAAAAAGATGCAAAGATCAAAAAACATGTTGAGGGTTTTTTGCAAGGAGCCGAGGTTTGTGGTAAACAATATCATCAACAATCAGGCTCTGGCAGGGTCTGCCTACAGCTAAAAATCCATGGTAAAAAAGGGATATACAAGTTGCTTTTTCCTCAATTAAGAAAGTCAAATATCTTAGAACTATCAACATTTTAACATTAAACAATGGTATTTTTACAATACTATGACAAATTTGTCGTTGACTATTAATGTAAGAAAAACCATAATAAGCGGCTGTATACTAACAAATCACATCTAAATTTAACTCTATTTTAAGGAATGTATGAATTATGCGTTATAAAAAAATGAGTATGGTTGCTGCTGCTGGTCTTTCCGTTGCTATGCTATCTTCTGCGGCTTCTGCTCGCGAATTTGCGGCAATTTATCAAGAGTGTGGTCTAGGTGCTTTGATTGCTCCTAATCATCCTATTGTTGCGGTAATAACAAACGTTACTTGGGACTTGGGTACTACTGCTGTAACTTCCGATATGGTATCTCCTGATACATGTAAAGGCAGCCAAGCAAAAATGGCTACTTTTATCCATGAGGGCTATAAGCAAATTGAAACTGCAATGGCTACAGGTCAAGGTGAATACCTCACAAGCTTGATGAATGTTTCAGGTTGTGCTGCTGCTGTTCAACCAGAGTTGAGCAAAGCTCTACGTAAAGATTTTTCCAGTGTTGTTTCTGCTCCAGGATATAGCGAACAGAGCAAATTTGATCAGTCCAAAGGTATGTATGACATGATCAACAAGCGTATTAACAGCGATTTTTCAAAATCCTGTACTATCTAATAGTTATTATACTTTCTGCTGAAACGACCGATCTAGTAGCTCTATAGATCGGTCGTTTCTGTTTTGTCTGCAACACTTATATACAAAAAAAGCTATGTTACGGTATCTAAATTTCGGAATCATAGTTACGACCCTGCTTTTGTGGTACAGCACAGCTTATTGTTCATCAACATCCCAACAACAAACTAGCTTGGTTGATATAAAAAAACTATCCCAGCACAAGGTTTGGCATAGACTTCTTCACTACGATACAAAAAACTCAAATGGGGAGATCCACACCAAGGAGTTTTATCTCTCCAAACAGGGCAGAGATGACCCATTAGCAGAATTACAAGCAACAATTACGGGTTATTCTGAACCATGGGAGAGCGATGGTAACAAGCATCCTCGTTGTCGTTTTCCTGCTCGC
The DNA here is from genome assembly GCA_015232405.1 of Magnetococcales bacterium. Lineage (GTDB taxonomy): Bacteria > Pseudomonadota > Magnetococcia > Magnetococcales > JADFYX01. The sequence continues at coordinate 5,080 of JADFZS010000079.1, forward strand.
TACTACTGGCTTGATAGTCATTTATCCCTACCGGACTATAATCTACGTGAACCACGCTGTACAAACCTTGAAAACTGGGCACTATTTGATAGCGCCAAGTCAATCAGCCTGCTGCTGGTTAGTGGTTATTTTGGCAACCCTGCATCAACTTTCGGTCACGCTCTACTGCGGATAAATACTGGTGCTCCAGAAGATCATAAGGGACTTTTTGATTTGGCTATTAATTTTGGGGCAATAGTTCCTGAAAATGAGCCAACACCACTCTACATCTACAACGGACTATTTGGCGGATATCAAGCAGGGTTTTCTGATCGCTATTTTTATACCCAAGATATTGTCTACTCCCGCACTGAATATAGAGATATTTGGGATTACAAACTAAACCTTACAAAACAACAACGAACTTTGCTGCTGCTCCATATGTTTGAGATAAACGGCAAAAAATTTACCTACTTTTTTCTAGATGAAAATTGTGTCTACCGCTTTGCAGAGCTTCTTGAACTTGTTACAGAAGAAAATTTTCTAGAAAAAGCTGAATATTGGTATATTCCCTCCGATCTATTTAGCACTCTGGAGAGAATAAACTCTCGACAAAAAAATAGTGGTGAAACAGAGATAATCAAAAGTGTTACATTTATCCCTTCTGCTCAGAGACTACTCTATCACCGTTTTGCCAACCTCAGTAAAGACGAGGCAAAAACAGCTAATTTTTTAATAGAAAATGGAATAGATGAACATCAACAATTATTAGACAAATATCCACTAGAGAGACAAGCAGCAATTCTTGATACCATTTTAAAGTTTCAACAATATAGACTAATTTCTGAAGAGCCTGAACCCCAACAGAAAACCAGAGAAGCAAAGGATAGAGCTTTATTATCACGCTTAAAACTGGATGTAATTTCCAAACCATTAACACCGATTGCTCCTTTACCATCACCAGCAAAAGGCTCTTCTCCCAATAGAGTAAGCATGGGTATGAGCTATGAAAAAGGGCAGCCTATACGAAGCCAGTTTTCAATTGCCCCGTTCAGTCAGGAGCTACTTGGTGAGAACAGCCTTGAAAATGGTGAGTTGGTTGTTATGGAGACAGTTATTGGGTGGGACAAAAAACATGATTTTGATCTCGATAGGTTTGATCTTATAAGGGTACAAAAACTAGATACTCCACCTGCACAGATAAGTGGTGAGAGTCCATGGGCCTGGAGAGTACGTATGGGAGTTGACAGGTTGTACAAGAACCATCATGAAGGGGTTTTCACTTTTGGCATTGGTCAAGGTTGGAAAATCAAACCTGACCTATCTCTATTGGCGATGGTTGACAGCACAATAAAAAGCAACTTTCCTCACATACAGACCACACCTCACTTTGGAGCTATAATTAAAAAGAAAAAACTGCAGGCTCTCTTCACTGCTGGTAGTTTGATAAATGTAGATGATAGTGGTACAAAACTCTCCCTTGCCGCACAGCTTCAATATCAATTTTCTCCCAAGTGGGGCCTCCGTTTTAGCACAAGCAATAGTGATGTTAACAAGGCTGCTTTAGAGCTGGTCTGGCACTAGGTTCAACTATATTTTTTTAAAAGCAATGTAGGTCGCTTAAATATTTAAAAAAATTGTCCTATGGTGCAACATTTTTGTAACTTTCCATAATGTTACAAACATCCACTATTATCTATACAGCAATTTTTAGAGCAAATATTATGCAACAGTTAGAAGTAACTGCTAAAATAGAGATCAATTAACCTTGTTTTATAGTGAGATATAGTGAAAAATTACCCACTGTTATCAATTAACCTTGAAGATGGAAGATGTATTGGTATGTTGGACAAAATTCTTGCTTAACTAAATGCCCTGCCATCACCATTTCAATAATATTTTTTATATTTTTCAGGCTTCGACCATAAAGGTGTAGCTGACTTATATAATTAGGTGGAGATCAAAAATGGTCGACAATTCTGACGACAAAAACCGCTTTGGCAATACAGCTCAAACAGCCATACCCGATGATGCACCACTAAGGAACAACCCTGGTCACAAATTACGTACATCCAACACCATTGTTGATCGGCAAAAGTTGGCAAACCACATAGCCGACCAAGGAAATATTCAAACTGTACAGTATCAAGACCAGACCGGTTTTGTGCGTATGCCTGAAAAAGAAGATAAAACTGCCCAAGTGGCCCCAAACATGTTTACCGGCCCTAGTTTTAAAAATCCCCAAGAGCGGTTTCGTTTTGATGGACATAAAATGATTTACCACTTAGATAGGATTGCAGATTGGCAAAAAGGGGTTAAATTCCCCCCTATTCATATAGATATGGGATTGACCAAATTTTGCAACACTGCCTGTATCTACTGTTATGCTGTTGTACAAAACATGACCAAGGGAGTGATGATTCAAGAAGAGCCCCTGTTGAACTATATCAAAGATTGCGGTCGTCTTGGTGTGAAATCCATTGGTTTTATAGGTGATGGTGAGCCAACCCTAAACCCTGCAATGTATGATGCAGCAGTTTTGGCAAAATCTGTTGGCGTTGATACATCCATGGCAACCAACGGTCTTCTCTTTGATATGGATAGAGCTTTTGAGATGCTGCGTGATATGTCCTATATCCGCATCAACCTTTCCGCTGGCACACCAGAAGGATTCAAAAGAGTTCATCAATCGGCATCGAAAAATTTTGATATTCTGGTTGATAAAATTCGTACATTGGTACAGATAAAAAAACAGAATAATCTACAATGCACCATAGGCTTGCAGATGGTGCTTGTGCCTGAATGTTTTGATCAGGTTATTGCAGAGGCCAAGTTGGGTGCTGAGTTGGGGGTAGACTATTTTGTTATAAAACAATGTGCTGATTCAGAATATAAAGAGATTGGCATTGACTATAAAGAGTATGAAAAAATAGAAAATGATCTTAAAGAGGCCGAAAAACTGAGCACGAAAGATTATGTTGTGCAGGCTAAATGGAACAAGATCAACGCTGCTAAAGATACCCCTCTCTATAAAGATGGTATAAGAAAATATGATATCTGCTACGGAACCCCTTTTCTAGCCCAGATATCCGGTAACGGTAAAGTATACCCGTGCGGCCCTTTTTATAACAAAGACCGCTTTTTAATGGGTGATATACACGAACAGTCTTTCTATGACATTGTAATGGGAGACCGCTATTGGGAGGTCCACCAAGATATAGCCCGTTCTGTTGATGTCCATAAAGATTGCGCTATTGGCTGTCGGCAAGATTATATCAACAAATTTTTATGGGATATAAAAAACCCGCCAGAGCATGTTAATTTTATTTAACTTTATTCTCTTTAAGACTTTATCAGGTAGCTAATACTTAACCCACCTATGTAACTTTCAACCGTTTGAATGGAGTTGCTATCAATTACTATCTCGGCACACCATAATGGCATTTATTTTGCTTTATCTTGCTTATAGAGGCAGCTTTCGTACAGAGGTTAATATCTGATTTATAAAATTTTTTCTAATCATCAAATCTCTGTTAACGGTGTTATACAGGTAATATTTTCAATATTGGTTGGAAAATATTTCCATCTGCCAGGGTATTAGTAAGTGGGATTAAAAAAGTAGAGGAGCAGTAATGGCAGCACCTCTGAGAAATAATTCAGCAGACAGATCTGTAAAAGCAAAGTTTGGTATGTCATCTAACTATTCTGAAAAGCAAGCAGAACAGCCAAATAGCAATGAGTTAATGCTAAAGGCGGTGCAATATCATCAAAAAGGTGATTTCAATAGTGCTGTAGAACTATATGAACAAGCTTTAAATGCTGACCCGGCCAATGTAAAACTGTTGTACCTTTGTGGTATTGTTTACATAGACATGGAGGATTTCCAAAAGGCTGTAGATATCCTCAGCTTTGCCACAACTCTTAGTCCTAAAGACCCATTATTACATGACAGCTTATCCAGCGCCCTATGGGGAATAGGCAAGCTCGCCCCTGCTATATCATGTTGTAATACATCTCTTAAATTAAACCCAAACTCAGTTGAAACTTGGTATAGTAAGGGGTGTCTATTGCTGCTGCAAAAAAAAGAACGAGAAGCCATAACAGCATTTGAAGAGGTGATAAAACTTGATCAAACTCACTATATGGCTTATGGGAAATTATCTGAGGCCCACTCTGCTTGTGATGAACAAGTAATTGAAAGTTATTATATAAAACTTTTTCAACACCACTCCCCAGATCCCATTGATGTTAACTTGATAGATACTAGAGATATATTTTTTTTGGACTCAAGCCTTGCCTTGAAAATTGCCAATAAAAACAATAGAATTCCTCAAACAGTCCATATATCAGCTAGGCAAGTCTGTTATTATTCTGGAACAAAGATCCAAAACGCTCCAGAAAACCTCATACATGTGCCAGCCAAACAGATAGTTCCTTTTTTTAAAACCAGTAAGTTGCGTTTTCCATATTTTGTGGAATATAACCCAGAGGTAATGCAAGAAAGGGCTACTGCACTGTCTATTGCAAAAATTCTTGAAAAAATAAACGCTTCCAATAGCAAATCATCCTTTCTATACTCAAATAGAAGCCAATTACAAAAACCCGAATTTATTCCTGGCGAACCATTGCGCTTTTTTCTCTCTGCCTCTCGCCTGACAACAGTCATGCAGTACAGTTCACGTAATATTGCCAAAGCTTTGCTAAATAAAGGGTGTGATGTAAAGCTGGATATTGAAGAGAGTGATATGGAGGAGATAATTCCATACCAACGATTAAAAGCCCATTATGATTTCAACCCCCACTGTGTAATAAATATAAATTATATAAATAACAGCTGGCTACACCCTGATGTCTATAACATTATTTGGTGGCAAGACTATATGCATGGGGTAGAAGAAGAGAATTACAATTTACGTGAACGCGATATTGTACTTACAGCAGACCCGTCTCTTACTCCATATCTAACAAAGGCGGGAATTAAAGATATTAAACGCCAGGAGTTTTGTGTCGATACCAATGTCTTCCAGAACAAAACTCCACTAGAAGAGCGACACAAATCTGTTTTTGTTGGTGTCTCCTACACGTCACGGCTCAATCACATAGCAGGAGAGAAAGAGGCCCTTGATCTGCTGCAACAAGAGATGGATAGAGGTGTGGCAATTACCACTGACTATATGCATTTTGTCGCTAAAAAGACAGATCTACCTTATCAATATGTTTATGATGTTGGCCCCACATTTACCCACGTGGTTCGCCAAACTGCGGTAAAATGGTTATGTGAGTTAGCACCGGATATTGATCTTGAGGTTGAAATATATGGACGTGGATGGGATGACGACCCCATTATCAGCCCGTTCTATAAAGGCCCTATAGAGCATGGCCCCAAAATAGCAAAACTTTATAATGAAACTAAATATGCAGTATCTGCCAGCCCCTATGTTGTGGATAGCCAGAGGTTGTCAGAAATTTCTGCATGTGGTGTCATACCAATAATGTATGATGCTCGCCCATTTGCACCTACCCCCCATTGGGACGATGAATGTTTATGGTTTGTCTCCCAAGATGAGTTCAACAACTGTTTTACCCAAAAACCCAAAAACAGCCCTGAAATTATTGCGCAAACAAACTCTTATGATGCTTTTGCCGACCGTATTATAGAGTTTGTAAAGCTATGATGTTCAGAATTATCACGGTTTATATATAATGATTACAATGCCCAAAAAAGATGTGGGTGGCAGCAAGTTACTAAACTACCCTGACCATTTTCAAGCTTGGCTTGATGGTAAAAACCCTGGCCCTTTGGTTGCTGAGGTCGGCATTGTAAATGGCTGTAACCACAACTGTTTACACTGTGATTTTCAACAGTTTGAGCCATATGGGAAACATAACAAATATTTAGATCTTGATGTATTTAAAGATTTTGCCAGAGATTTTGCTGAAATGGGGGGAGTAGAACTGTTTTTTGCTGGCAACGGTGAGCCGATGCTACACCCCAATTTTACCCAAATCATCAGTTTTGCCAAAACTCTTGGAATTGATTGTACTTTGAGCAGTAATGGTCAAATACTGACCAAGAAAAATGCCGAAAAACTGCTGCCAAATCTAAATTGGATACGCTGCTCGGTAAATGGTGGAGACTCTGAAACATATGGCAAAGTCCATGACTGCCAGCTACATGAGTTTGCACGTCTGGAGAAAAATTTAGCTCAAGCAGTCGAACTACGCAATTTGGCTGGTTATAAAACCCAGATAATGCTGCAATATATTATTTATGATCTCAACTATGACTCAATTCAAGGGGTAGTTGATCTTCACAAGCGAGTTGGCACTGATCTGCTGGTATTTCGCAACAGAATTGATAAAGAGGGAAGTAAAAACAGTGTTCCCCAACAGATATTAGACCAGATAAGAGAGATAGAAAAAGAGCATGATAAGGTAGAGGTACGTTGGAGTAATTTTCGCAATCAACCTGACTCCCCTACTTGGAGCAAATGCCATGGTCCCAATTTTAGAATCTATCTGGACTCCAAAGGAAATGTCATCCCTTGTGCTAGAGATTTTTATATTGATAGCAAGATGGGCAACATAAATCAAAACCGCTTTAAAGATATCTGGCACTCACAAAAACGAGCTGCAATTTATAGTAAAATTGCCACCGGAAAGGATATCCCTATCTGTGGCAAGTTTTGTCAGGTCGCCTTTGACAATATTTATGTCCAAGGGTGGTTTGATAAACACGCCCCCACTGGAAAAAAACAATGAAAGCAGAGCAAGAAAAAATAAACTGGTGGAATGTCAATGTCGGTGAACATGCTGCCCCCGATATTGCATCAGCCATCGCCAAAGGTCATATCAGCCAAGGACCGATAACCGCTGAGTTTGAAAGAGCATTAGCAAAATTTCTCGGTGTACCGTATACCGTTTGCACCACAAGTGGAACCATGGCCTTAAGCCTATCGATGCTGGCTTTGGGTGTGGGACCAGGTGATGAGGTGATAATGCCGGATCGCACTTGGGTTGCAAGTGCAAATGCTGCTATGTTGTTGGGAGCCAAAGTACGACTGGTTGATGTTCTCGACCAAGGTTTACCAATTATGGATACCGCTAAAATTGCAGAGGCTATTACCCCTGCCACCAAAGTTATTATGCCTGTCCATTTAAATGGCCGTGGTGTGGATATGGAAGCAGTGTTGAATATAGCCAAAAAACATGGCTTGCAGGTTGTTGAAGATGCCTGCCCATCCCTTGGCTCACTTCACAAAGGTAGAGCTGTCGGTACGTTTGGTCGTTTTGGTTGTTTCTCTCTTGGTATGGCAAAAGTGTTGGGTACTGGTCAAGGTGGAGTTGTGGTGTGTCACAATGAGAGTGACTTTAATCTATTAAGCCGTATTCGCAACCAGGGCCTGAGTGGCACATCAATGGATGAACGCCATGATATCAGAGGCAGTAATTTTAAATTTACCGATATTCAAGCAGCTTTGGGGTTGGCCCAGATACCTAGCCTTGAAAAACGTTATGATCAACAAAAAAAAATACACGCCATCTATGCCGAAAATTTACAAAAAACATCATCTATACAGTTTATTCCTGTAGATATTGCTGGGGGTGAAATTCCACTTCGAGCCGAAGGATATTGCCAAGAGCGTGACCGTTTTGTGGTTGAAATGGAAAAGCGGGGTGTGGCTGTCTCCCCGCAATCGTTAAATTTAAGTAGCTACCCTTTTATCGGTGCAGATAAAAACCGCTATCCCAACGCCCAACGTTATTCTCAAACTATGTTAACCCTCCCTTCAGGACCAGACCAGCCTCTGGCTAATGTAGAAAGAACAGTAGAGATCATCCACTCTATTGACCATCTTTTTTAGTTTGGTGATAGTAGATAATGGTTAATAATATCACACCGCAAAACATTGAAGTTAAACCCAACTCTATTGCTATTGTTGACTGGTTTGAAGGCAGTGCCGGGCAGGTGGACTCTTGGATTGCCGAATTGGGATATCATGTTGCCTGTTTTATCAACCCAACTGCAACTCCACCAGATGTTGATATTGCAAAAGATAGATTGGTTAGAGAGACAAAACTTTTTAGTTATCCAACCCATAACAGTTTTAAAAACCGCCCTTTGATAACAGCCATACAGTGGCCTAAAATACTTAACGATCTTAACATAAACAAAGCTATTATCATGCTTGCAGATCAACAACAGCGCTTGGATAATATGGCTTTGGCAAAAAAAAATGGTATAGAACTCATCAATGCAATTCACCCCACTGCTACGGTGATGCCTGATGCTGTTCTCCATGAAAATACAGTCCTGCACGCCAGATCGTTTGTTGGCTACCGGGCGGAGTTACACGCAGGTGCGGTGCTCAACTCTGGAGCGCAGGTTGACCACCACAATGTGTTATATGAGTGTGTACGCCTTGACCCTGGTGTTGTTACCGCTGGCAATGTTGTGATAGAGCCATTTGCAACCCTGCATACCGGAGCTGTAGTTATCAACCAGATCCGAATAGGTGAAGGGGCAGTGGTTGGCGCAGGTGCTGTTTTGATAAAAGATGTTGCACCCTATACAATGGTAGTTGGCAACCCGGCACGGGTAATTAGAGATTTACCAAAAAGCTAAATATAATTGGAGATATTGTAAATAATCATGAAAGTCCCTTTTCTAGACCTGAGAGTAACCGATCCTGCCCAACGTAAGGAACTTCTCCAAGCTGTTGAAACTGTAATGGATCATGGTCGTATAATATTAGGTCCTGAGGTGCAACGTTTAGAGAATAAAATTGGCAAACGAGTCGGTTGTCAATTTACCTCTGGGGTCAACTCTGGTACTGATGCTCTTGTGTTGGCTTTACGGGCTATAGGTATCGGTCATGGTGATGAGGTTATCACCACCCCACTCTCTTTTGTTGCCACAGCAAACGCCATTACCGTCAACGGTGCAACTCCGGTTTTTGCAGATATCCTAGACGATCTCACCTTGGACCCTGAATCTATTGAGCCACTTATCAATGAAAAAACCAGAGCCATACTTCCAGTTCACTGGGCTGGCAAAGCATGCCAAATGGACTCTATTTTAGCTGTCGCAAAAAAACACTCTCTAAAAGTGATTGAGGACTGTTCCCAAGCGTTTGGAGCCTTAACCCATGAACGTCATGTTGGTTCCATGGGTGATATCGGTTGCTTTAGCATGAACTCCATGAAAAGCCTCGCCTCTTTAGGGGAAGCAGGTATGATTACCACCAACGACAAGGAACTTTGGGAAAAAGTTGATATACTACGCTATCACGGCCTTAAAAATCGGGAAGTGTGCCACTTTGTTAGCCATAATGGAAGACTGGATACAGTTCAGGCTGCCTTCATTGAAAAACGTCTAGATCGCTACGAAGATCTATTGGCAAGACGGCGTGATACTGCTCAATTTTATCATGATGCGTTGGCAGGTTTGGTCCACACACCCAAGGATCATCCCCATTGTCGGGATGTCTTTTATACCTATACAATTCAAACCAAAAAACGTGATGAATTAAAACTCTACATGGAAGAGCATGGCATAGAAAGTAAAATACAACACATACCTCTAATGCCAGACCAACCTGTATATAAGGGAAAAACCATTAACAACAGCAACAATGCAAGAAAACTGGTGCAAAATGTATTATGTATTCCTGCCAACGAAAAGGTTAGCGATGAACAGCGGGAATATGTAGCCATGACCATTAAAAATTTTTTTAAGCAATCATGAAAAAATCAACACAAACCACCTTTACAGTAGAGAGTGAAGAGGTACTCTATACCGACCAAAAAACCACCTGTGTGGATCGGCAATTTTTAGAGACATTAAAAACCCGTGCCGCTGCAACAAAACGGAAAAGAATACGGTTATGTGTGCATGCCGACCCGGATGACAATCTCCATGAGATGCTGATAATTCTCCATAAAGATACCTATGTACCTCCCCATGCACACCAGAACAAGAGTGAATCTTTTCACATGATTCAAGGGGCTTTGGATATTGTTCTTTTCAACCAGGATGGAACCCCAAAAAGTGCTATACCGCTATCAACAGATGGCTCTGACTATCTCTATTATCGTCTTTCAGATGCTACTTTTCATACTGTACTACCCCGTAGTGAATGGGTGATTTTTCACGAAACAACCAATGGGCCTTTTAGACGAGAAGAGACCATATTTGCCGATTTTGCACCGGATAATAGTTCCAGTGTTGATAACCAGAAATCCTATCTTGCAAAGTTACGAAAGTTCATAGGACAGCATTATGGGCAGCTCTGACAAGCCGGCTACAACTAGTAAAAAATCCCTGGAATATGTCTGCAACAGGCTGGCTTTTCCAGCGCAAGAACTCCTCTCTTTTCCCAAATATTTTCTCATTGAAAATATCAACCAATGCAACGCCCGTTGTGTTATGTGTGGTATCGATTTTGACAACAAAAAACGTGCTAGTCTTTCTAAAGAGCTGTTTGCAAAAATAGTAGATGAAATTAGCCAGCACCGTGACCATGTAGAAAAAGTGATGGTATATCTGGATGGAGAACCACTGCTGGATAAAAGCCTGGCTAGCAGGGTTAAACTGCTAAAAGACAATGGGGTTAAACTGGTTAACATCGCTACCAATGCAAGCCTGTTAAATGAGAAAAACTCCGTTAAACTTATTGAAGCAGGACTTGATGAAGTCTATATCACCTTGGACTCTTTGCAAAAAGAGGTATACGAAAAAATCCGTGTTGGTCTTAAGTTTGAAACGGTACTAAACAACATTCTTGATTTTATAAAAATTCGCAATGAGTTAAACCAAGAACTGACCATCCGCATTCAGATGGTGCAACAGAAGCTGAACTGGGATGAGGGAGACGAATTTAAAAAATTTTGGCAATCACGTCTAAACTTGGATAGTGACCAGATAGTTGTGCAAAAGGCCCATAATTGGGGATCATTGGTTGATGTAGCTGGTTATAACGATAAAGATGAAGTTAACAAAATACCGTGTATAGCCCTTTGGGGAACATTTGTTGTACATGTTGATGGAGTTGTACCTCTGTGTTGTATGGATACCAATAGTCTTCATAGTGTTGGGAACCTTAACAACCAGTCCATAAAAGAGATATGGCAGGGAAAAATATTGGCCACATATCGGCAGAAACATTTGCAAATACAACGTCATGAAATAGATATATGTGACGGCTGTACATTGTGGCGTGAAGAGAAACATACAGGGTAATTTTTTCATTAAATGTTATTATTTGAACAAAAATGCGCACAGTTAAAAAAACGCTATATAACCAACAACCGGTTGCTATTGGTACAGATACCCCAATTTCACATATCAGCCTTTGACAGAAATATTGCAAAACGGGGTGGCTATTACAGCTTCCCCCCCACTGGTCTGCAATACCTCTACGAAGCGATAAAAAATCGTGGGCTGGATATAGAAATTATTGACCTTAACCATGAAATTTTAAAACTGGTAGCTAGCAACGAAAATTTTCATCCCCAACAGTGGGGTGAGCTGTTATTACAAAAAATACAATCTTTTAAACCTGCAATGATAGGTGTTTCTTGCTTGTATGATACCAGCTTACCTGTTTTTCATGAGGCTCTTACCATTGCTCGTAAAGCTGATGATGCTTTGGTTATTTGTGGCGGGGTGGCTCCTGCATATAAAGCAAAGCAAATTTTAAATGATGATCTAGCCCATTTTGTTGTTGAAGGGGAAGGTGAAAACAAACTCAACTATCTTCTTGATAATATCACCGACCAATCAACCGCCACAGCTGCAACACCGGGGATATATTTTCATAACGGTAAAGAGAGCCAACAGACACAAGGTGCAATAGATATAGTAGATATTAGCTATAATTTAATTGATAGCTATAAACTGGTGAAGATAGAAAGTTATTATAAATATGGCTCCCTGAACCCTTTCTCCAGACGTGGTGATGAAAATCGTCCATTTTCTGTTATCCAGATGAGCCGCGGCTGTCGCGCCCAATGCACTTTTTGTGCAGTTCGCGATATTATGGGAAAAGGAATTCGCTACCGTTCAGTTGCAGATACTCTTGCTGAAATCACATTTTTATATAAAGAAAAAGGTATACGGCATTTTGAGTGGTTAGATGATGACCTTCTGTTTCGTCGCCGTGAGTTCCAAGAGCTGTTACAACAGATTATTATCCGTAAATGGGACATAACATGGTCAGCAAATAATGGAATTATTGCCACATCCATTGATAAAGATACCCTGCAACTTATGAATGATTCCGGCTGTATCGGGTTTAAAGTCGGTATTGAAACCGGAAACCCCGAAATGTTTCGCAAGATAAAAAAACCCGGTAACTTCGCTAATTTCATCAAACTTTCAAATAACTTAAAAACTTTCCCCCGCATTTTTGTTGGGGGAAACATCATGGTTGGTTTTCCCCAAGAGAGCTATCTGGCCATGATGGACTCTTTTCGCTTTGCCATGGAAGTTCGCCTGGATTGGATAGCCTTTACAATCTGCCAAACCATACAAGGGGCAACAGCATTTTCTGAGCAGGGAGAGATGTTTTCTGATTCGTGGGCGAAAGAGACAGTTGGTAACTTCATCCCCACCAGAAGTTCAGCCTCAGGACAGCTAAACATAGATAACAATATCGCAACCGGGATGAAAGTTTTTTATCTACCCACGGATATGATACCAGATGAAGAGCAAGTCAAAGATATTTGGTTCTCTTTCAACCTAACAGTTAACTTTATCTACAACAAAAACCTTGAAGCTGGGGGACAACCAGAAAAATTCATATCCTGGGTAGAGGCTGCCAGAAAAGCCTATCCCAAAAACCCCTATATGTTACTTTTTCTCTCTTTAGCCAACATATTGTTGGGTAACTATGATGTAGCTCTAAAGCAGCATTCTGAGGCAGTAACAAACAGTAAAAATGAGTATTGGCAAAGGCGACTTAGAGAGTTTTACCTAACAGATATTTTGCATTATCCACCAAGTAATGGCGACGGGGTATATCTCGCCATAGAAAACATTAGAACAAAAGTTTATCCTCATATCAGGGGATGGCTAGAAAAAGAGAAGGTGGCAGAGGTCGCTAACTATTAAATTTAAGGGTTGGTAATGAGCCAAGAACAAAACAGTAATCTAACTGTAGAAGAGAAACTTTCCCTGGCCTCGCAACATTATAAAGCTGGCAACTTAGATGAGGCGGCTCTACTCAACTATGAGTTGACAAAACTATTTCCAGACAATGAAAATCTACTGTTATTTGCTGGTAAAACTACCTATGAACAGAAGGATTTTAACAGCACAATCGATTATTTAAGCAGAGCTTTAATAATTAACCCCAACAACGAAACAGCCCTTTTCATGCTTGGTAGTACCCTGCTAGCAAAAGGTAACTCAAAAGGTGCACAAATAAATTTACAAAAAGCTGTTAAGATCAATCCTGAATTTAATATAGCTTGGTATACCTTAGCTACCGTATATATTTTCAATAACGATAATAAACAGGCTTTACCAATTTTGTTGGATATCGTAAGACGTGATAAAACCCACTACGACTCCTATTTACAACTTTATAGAATATTTAAAAATAATAACCGTTTCATAATGTCTAGGATCTTTTGGGATCTCTACCTCCATTATTATTCTGGGCCACCCTTAGAACAAAATGATGAAGAAAATGTAGTTTATGATACTTTATTTCTTAACAGAGATATCGCCTATAGTGAGGCTATTAAACAGAACAGTTTTCAACAAACTATTGCCAAAAGTTTAGTTCAGGTCTGCTATTATCTAGGAGAAGAGTTTACCGATGGACCAGATAATTTAATTTTGGTTCCTCTGGATAAAATTGGTGAATTTTTCTGCTATTCCCTTCTGCGCAGACCTGCAAAAATCCAATTTGATCCAACTAATAAAGATGAGATAAACACCGCTTTAAACATAGCAAATGCTTTGCAAAGCGAATCTTCTTTGCAGGTAAAGGAGATGAAAAAAAACACCGAACTTTGTAAAATTCAACAGCCGGATTTTTCTTCCCAAAATCCTTTAAAAATATTTCTTGTCGCTAGCCGTTTTACAACAGTTTTGCAGTATTCATCTCGTGATCTAGCAGAAGCTTTTTTACGCAAAGGGTGTGATGTAAAACTTGTAATAGAAGAAAATGATTTTGAGAGAATTGAGATGCGACACTATTTACAGGAGTGCGCCATATTTATCCCGAATGCAATAATAAACATCAACCATCTATACAACGAAAACATCCACAAAGATATCTATATCATCTCTTGGTGGCAGGATCTCATGCCTGAAATAGCTGAGGGCAAGCCCATTAATTGGCGTCAACGTGATTTAGCAATTTCAGCCTACACCACTTTTGATGAACCACTATATAAAAGTGGAGCCAAACAGGTATACCGACAGGATCACTGTATTGATCCTATAATATTCTCACCTAAAACTCCTTTTCAACAACGTAACAAAATTGTTTTTGTTGGTAGCTCATACATAAACCAAAAAGATTGTTTTGGTAAAGATGGCCACAAGGTAATTGCTCTCTTACAAGAGAAAATGGTGCTAGGTCATGATATTACCGACCAATATCTACATGAGCTATCAGAAAAATTTGCCATTCAATATGATGGTATTTTTTATAACCTTCTACCCTATGTTGTGCGTGATACCTCCATAGAGTGGCTATGTTCATTAGCTAAAAGTCTTGAATATGAAGTTGAGGTGTACGGCAGATGGTGGGATAAAAATCCCATAGTTGCTCCATATTTTAAAGGTGAGTTACCCCATGGTCTTAAGGTAGCAAAAGTCTACAATGAAGCCAAATATGCAGTTGCTGCTATGCACCGCACGGTTAACTCACAAAGAGTTGCAGAGATTGCTGCATGTGGCTGTATTCCGGTACTTTTAGATGAGAGAGGCTACCCCAATGTTGAAAAACCCCACTGGGATGATGAGTGCCTTTTTTACAAAACAAAAAAAGATTTAGAGAGCTGTTTTTCCAGGACCCCAAAAAATGACCCCAAGGTAATAGCCAAAAACTACACCTACGATAGTTTTGCCGACAAGATCATTACCTACATAAAAACCGGGAGCTACCCTGACAAACCAATTGTTAAACACAACAGCTGATATTTATTAGATTGTACAGTTAATTTGTCATGGATATTGACCTATCTAGATAGCTTTCATAACGGTTATAAACATCCATTCTATTCAACAGTCTGGCTGCTGCCATAAAAGCGGTAACACCTATAAGAGATTTTGGCCATATTGTTGTATCATCGAGATTATTATCACTAACAGCTTTTTCCAATTCTACTAAAGCCTCCTCTTTGATATTGGCAGCAACGACTTTCATTACTGGATCACCAGGTATAAAATAATCCATGAATTTATGGATCTTACCAGTATCTGGATGTTGCCAGCTTTTATAGGCTATTTTATACTCAGGATTTTGCACCAAGGGAGAGCCAGGGTAGGCTCGTAACTGTGTTACCATGCCAACATCACACCCCTTATCCATATAATCAATTGCGGCATCCATTGAGTCGACCAACTCTTCACAACTGCTTTCAGGAATACCGATGATAATATAGATTTGCGGAACCATTTTTCTTTTAAGCATTGCATTGATCACATCATGGCAAGCTTTAGATGTCACCCTTTTATTTATCGATGGGGCAAACAGCAGATTTTCCGAAAAGGTCTCAACTCCTAAACCGACATTACGGAATCCTGCAGTACTTATTAAATCTAACAGTTCAAAGTTTATTTCATGCTGTTTTTTTGTATCGTTGGTGCGAATTAAAAAATCGGCAATTCTCGCTTGAAATATAAAACGTAACTCCGCAGGAATCTGACCACTTTTCTTGCCAGCAATTATTATATTACAGAGATTTTTGAATCGCTCTAAACCAGATCTGTTACCTACAGCAAAATCATCATCAGTAAAAAGAAAGGCTTTAGCACCATATGTTTCTATGTGGTAGATAATAAGGTCGAACACCTCTGATGCTGTTAACATCAAAATGGGGGATTTTTGCCCTAAGGATATGGGAAAAAAATTTTGTGACGAGCAAAAACCACAACGCCTTGGGCAATGGCTAGATGTATATAGACGTACTGTCTCGTAGGTGTATCTTCTTTCACCTGTAACAAATAGGTCTGCACGCTGCGCACGGACAAGTTCCCAATATTCAAGGTGAGGAATATCCATTTTCTTAACTTGGTTATAGTTAAGTTGGCGAAATTCATCTTCATCCATATGTTGAGCTGGGCGATAGACAGCTTGTCCATGGTTATCCAAAAAGGCAACTCCATTCAGCTCACCAAACAGTTGCCCAACATCTATAGGTGCTTTTGGGCCAGCATCTGTTATGTGGGTAGCCATTATACTGGCAATTTCATACATAACCTTCTCAGCAAACCCCAACCCAATCAGGTCTATACCAACTTCCAACCACTGTTTATGGTTCATGGTAGCCTCTTGACCACCAGCTATCATCAATACATTGTGGCGACACTGCCTGGAAGCATCTTTATATAACCATAGCAGTTCAAGATCGGTTATTATTTGGAAATGTGTAACCTGAATACCAATAATATGGTAAAGGCCTCTTTTTACATCTAGAAGTGATTTATCACTATCTTCTATGGCAAAATCAACTACATCACAGGATATACCACGCTGGGCTAAATAAAAACGCAGACGGTGAAGACCAATTGGCGGGGTCATGTTGACCCCTCTCTCGCTCATGGAAGTCAACAGCAGTACACGAATATTTTCATTCATAAAAAAAACTCTTAATAGTGCTGCATCTCTTAAATTCAATATATTACTGCGAGCTGTTTATGCCTAACTTAACCATCGGCTACAATCTATATTTAAACGGGGAGATTAAGAATTAAGCTTTGGTATATTTTTGAAATCTTTGCCTGGCAACCTCTTCCATCTTTGCTGCTTCATTTTCACTTATTCCAAACATTTTGGCAATTTTTCTTACTTTTGCAGCAGTTGCAAAATTTATATCTGACCATATTTTCCAACGTACCTCAAAAAGGTCTCTCTCCTTTAGCTCATCTGTCTCAAAAAACACACTATCACCCCGAATTTTCTCTCTTATTTCATTGCGATTAGCCAAACCATGTTCCAACACTTCTCTCTCAAGTTGCGAACCTCCCATGGGAGTGGCTATGGAAAAAAGAGTATAATCAAAACCAATATCTTGAGCCATTGCCACAGTTTGGGCCATCTCTTTTTTGCTCTCCCCAGGCATACCAACTAGAAATGCAGCTATGGTTTCAAGTCCAGTTTTTTTAACTGCTCGTGCTACATCCCAACCTTGGGCAACAGAGTTGGGTTTTTTCAAGAGTTTGTTAAGCACCCTGGAATTTGCAGATTCAAAAGGTATTTTTACTCTATACATTCCGCTCTCTTCCAACCGCTTTAACAGCTCCAGATCAAGGTATCCTACCGGAAGACCGCAAGTTGCAAACCAGTTAAATTCAAGGCCTCTTCTCTTTACTTCTGTGCAAAACTGCTCTAAAAAAGTTCTGTTACTACCAAATAGTTCATCCAAAAAGTGGACCTCTTTAGCTCCGGCAGCTAGGCTATTTTCAATTTCGGTAAAAATAACATCCATACGTTTTTGACGAAAGCTATAGTCACGCAGATAGATAACCGAACAGAACTTGCACCTATAGTGACAGCCACGGGAAGTCTGGTTATAGGTCAAAGGTTGACCATCTCTAGGAAAGCGAAAATTACCCCGTTCCACCCGGTCAAGATAGTTGCGCCGGGGAAAAACCGTCTCATCAACCGCCTCCATACGTTTAAGATCAAAACTGGGGATTTTTTCCGATATAAATTCACTTTTATCAGCTACATAAAAAATTCCTGGTATCTGCGCTACATTGCCACCTTTATCTAAAATATCCAGTAGTTCAACAAGAGTCTCTTCCACCTCACCCCGAAGTCCATATTCAAAAGGCAAACCACTTTTTAGTTCCATATCGGGATATAGCGTTGCTTGTACTCCAGTATTTATCCTTATACAATTGGGATGGGCCTGCTTGACTGTATTAAAACTAGCTGGGTCCACCGCTTTCATATCGTAACGTCCCAGCCATTGGGGAATAAAAACCACTACATCAGGTTTTATTGACTCTATTTTGGTAAATAGAGCTGACTCAGTTGGTTGCGGTAATAGGTTTAAATCAATACCTGTAACCGAATGCCCGGCTAACTTGATTGCAGAGGCAACACTGGCTGGCTCTACCGGAAAAATAATCCAACGTGAAGGGGTATTATTGATGCTGTTATAGACCTGGGGAACAACAACAACCACTTCCATTGATATTTCCTTCCATTTCAAGGGTTAATTACCAGAGCTTGGAATAATGGTAACATACATATAGCTATCCCACATCCAGTATCAAAGTTCTGATCAATTTACCATATACAACACAACAATTAAGCAGCCAAGAGCACACTATCTACTGTGGTTTTGTTGGCGTGTAAATTGCAGATAAACTAAAAATCGCATCACTTTATATTAGAGTTTAATAGGACTATTTTACATATTTGTTTATGGTTTATTTTAATTAACAGCTACTTATGCCAGATCATTAAAAGCAATAGTTTAAATGTTATGGGGAATATTTTGCCCAACTATTGGTAACAAACAAAATTCTCTTGTAAAAAAATATAATATTTCAGGAGTTGTAATGGCCGCAGCAAATAAAGCAGAAGCAGACAAAACAACATCATCTATCACGGCTTGTGCTACGTCTGATAATCCTGATAATAATGAAGAGCAATATGATAAAGAAGCTTTGATAGAAAAAGCCATCAAACATCACCATAATAATGAGCTTGAAACAGCCAGAGAACTATATGATCAACTTTTGAGTAGAGAACCACAAAGTCTCAAATTAATATATCTAAGAGGTGTATTATCTTTAGATTTAAAAGAGAACCAAAAAGCGGTGGATCTTTTTACACTTGCAACCTCTTTAAACCCCAAAGAACCTCTTTTTTACGAAGGCCTGGCTAACGCGCATACGGCAAACAAAAACTCTGAACTTGCTTTAAATAGTTATGATAAATCTCTGAATTTAAACCCAAATTCTATAAA
>JADFZS010000007.1:0-15168 GCA_015232405.1 Magnetococcales bacterium
CGAGGAGGCTCTCAACTATTCGGTTGTTTTGGGACACAACTATGCCGATGGTCGGTATTATCCTTTAGCCTTGGAGATATTGGAAGATAGATCAGATGTATCAAAATGGGACCTGTCCAAAATGCGTAAACCGGTTGAGGATGGCAATAGCTTTAGTAAACTGTTTCAGGGTTTAGCCCCTGGAGTACAATTTTAATCCTGGATATAGCAGCATGTGGCAACTAATGCCCAATCTAGGTTGACATTAACCCCCTTCTTTTGGAAAAGCACATGGCCAGCTCGAACTCAGAGCCGCCCTCCACAACAGACACTTTGGACGATTGCCGTACGGCTATCGATCGCATTGATGATACTAT
The DNA here is from genome assembly GCA_015232405.1 of Magnetococcales bacterium. Taxonomy (GTDB): domain Bacteria; phylum Pseudomonadota; class Magnetococcia; order Magnetococcales; family JADFYX01. The sequence goes on from JADFZS010000007.1 coordinate 357, forward strand.
CCACGACCTGCTCATGGAACGTGCTGGTTGGGTGTTGAAGGTTGGTGAACTTAAAGATAAAAGCGGAACCGATGTAGCTTTTTATCGTCCCGAACGTGAAGCTCGTATCCATCGTCGTCTGGAGGCCCGACATAAGGGTGCTCTACCCATTGTCGCCCTGCACCGAATCTATCGGGAGATAATCTCCGCCTCTCTCAACCTGGAAAAAGAGCTGACCGTTGCCTATTTGGGACCAGAGGCCACATTCACTCATCAGGCAGCCCAGAAGCAGTTTGGCTCATCCTTTAAAATGTTTCCTGTGCGAACCATCAACGAGGTTTTCCACGAGGTGGAGATCAAACGGGCCGATTTTGGTGTTGCTCCCGTGGAGAACTCCATCGAGGGCATAGTCAACCACACCCTTGATAGACTTGTTGACTCCACCCTGCTTATCTGTGGTGAGGTCTATCTGCCCATTGTGCATGTTCTATTAAGTGGAGAGACCGACTTAGAAGGGGTAAAAGTGGTCTATAGTCACCATTTGGCGGTAAGTCAGTGTCGAACCTGGCTGGCTCGTTATATGCCAGGGGTACGTATTGAGGAGGTACGTTCAACTGCCAAAGCTGCCAAACTTGCCCAAAAAGAGCGTGGTGCCGCTGCAATAACAGGTATTTATGCCGCAGATGAGTTTGGCCTGAATATTCTGGCAGAGCATATTGAAGATCGTGCCGATAATGAAAATCGCTTTTTGGTAATTGGTCATCACGCCCCCTCCCGCTCCGGTCATGATATGACCAGCATAATGTTCTCTTTTCGTGATGAACCTGGGTTTTTGCATCGGGTTTTGGGTATATTCACCTCCCACAAAATCAACCTGACCAGAATTGAGTCTCGTCCATCCCGTAAAAAGGCTTGGGACTATCTGTTTTTTATAGATTTTGAAGGCCATCAAGAGGATGAAAACGCTGCTGCAGCGTTGGAGGAGTTGTCCGCAATTTCTGGGGTAATTGTCAAGATTCTTGGCTCCTATCCAAGCCGGGTGTTATAGCTATTTTCAAAAAAAACCAGCTTTAGGAGTGGGTTTTTTCCCAGCTCTTTTACTAACTGTGTTGTTTTTGTTATAAACCTACACAATTATGTCTGCGTCTGTAAAAACAGGCTTGCTCACAAAGATTGTAAAAGTAACTTTAAAGATATTTGTCCGTTATTTTAACTATTTGTAGGAAAGTTTCATGGCATTTTTTATCAAACAGTTGACTATCATCGGTGTTGGTCTAATTGGCGGCTCTTTGGCTCGTGTATTAAAAGATCGGGATATGGTTGGTGAAGTGGTTGGGGTGAACCGTACCCGTCGCTCACTGGACACAGCCCTGGAGTTGGGGGTCATCGATAGGGCAACCAACGATGTGGTGGAAGGGGTCAAAGGCTCCACCATGGTATTGGTCGCTACTCCTGTACGTTCCATACCCAAGGTGATTGCTGACTCCATCCCCGGCCTATCTTCTGGTGCGGTAATCACAGATGCTGGCAGTGTGAAAGGAGCACTTGTGGAGAGGTGCGAGGAGATACTGCAACCCCATGATGTCCATTTTGTCGGCTCCCATCCGGTGGCAGGCACTGAACACTCCGGGGTGGCATCTTCGTTCGCTACCCTGTTTGAGGGTAGTCGCACCGTTTTAACCCCTACCAAAAACACCCCTTCCGATGCTCTGGAGCAGGTCCGTCTGGTCTGGGAGGCTGCTGGCTCCAAGGTGGAGATCATGGACCCACACCACCATGACCGGGTTTTGGCTGCAACCAGTCATCTACCCCATTTAATGGCATATAACATAGTAAACACCCTCTCTGATATGGAAGATGACATCCGGGCAGAGGTGTTCAGGTATGCCTCTGGTGGGTTTCGTGATTTTACCCGTATTGCCTCGTCTGATCCCACCATGTGGCGTGATATCTGCCTTGAGAATCGGGTGGCAATTCTCGACATGCTAAGCCGTTTTCGTAAGGATCTCGATAAGCTCTCTGTACAGATTGAGACTGGCAACGAAGATGCACTCTATGGAATTTTTGCCAGATCAAAACATACCCGGGAACGGGTGCTGGAAGAGAGAAAAAAATAATGCGCAAAAATTTGATAGCCAAGGAGTCTCCCCCCTTAAAAGGGCGAATCACCGTTCCTGGGGATAAATCCATATCCCACCGGGCAATTATTTTTGCTGCCCTTGCCACAGGTGAGACCCAGGTGACAAAACTACTTGAGGGTGAGGATGTTCTGCGTACCATCGCTGCTTTTCGGGGGATGGGGGTTGAGATTGAACGTCTTGAAGCTGGCTCATACCGCATAGAGGGTGTGGGGCTGGACGGTTTGGCAGAGCCAAACGATGTGCTGGATATGGGTAATTCCGGTACTGCAATGCGTTTGTTGACCGGCCTTTTGGCAAGTCAGCCCTTTTTTTCGGTTTTAAGTGGCGACGAAAGCTTGCGGAGCCGACCCATGGGCCGGGTGGTTGAGCCCCTGCGCAAGATGGGGGCAAAAATATCCGGCAGAGATGGTGGCAAGCTGGCCCCATTGGTGATAGAAGGCCAGGAGTTGATTCCCATTGAGTATAACAGCCCGGTGGCATCTGCCCAGGTCAAGACAGCTATAATGTTGGCTGGTTTAAACACCGCAGGGGAGACCAGTGTTACCGAGCCAGCCCTTTCTCGTGACCATACCGAGCGCATGTTGCAAGCTTTTGGGGCAGAGGTGCAGCGGGATGGTTTAAAAGTAACCATCGATGGTTGGCCCGATCTTGTGGGGCAAAAAATTGTGGTTCCGGGTGATATATCCAGTGCCGCTTTTCCCATGGTTGCGGCGCTTTTGGTTCCCGGTTCCGACATCACCATTGAGGGAGTCGGCATCAACCCAACCCGTACCGGACTTCTGGATCTTCTTCTAAAAATGGGCGGTCAGATTGAACAGCTAAACCCAAGGGAGGAGGGGGGAGAACCAGTTGCCGACCTCAGGGTGCGCCATTCACAACTCCAAGCTATTGAGGTTCCCGTTGATGTTGTGCCAAGGGCCATTGATGAGTTTCCCATATTTTTTGTTGCCGCAGCCCTGGCAGATGGGCAGACAGTATTAAGAGGAGCCGATGAGCTACGGGTCAAGGAGAGTGATAGGATATCAGCCATGGTTGATGGCTTGAGCCGTATCGGTGTTGTTTTAGGCGAACTGCCAGACGGAGCCATGATTCAAGGTATATGGGAGAGGTTGGCAGGGGGAGCTGATGTGGAGTCATATAGCGACCACCGTATTGCCATGAGCCTCTCTGTGGCTGGGTTGGTGAGTCATAATCCGGTTAAAGTGTTGGGATGTGACAACATAAACACCTCTTTTCCCGGTTATGCTGAATTAATGCAAAGTTTGGGTGCAGATATTGTGTGGGGTGGTTAAATGAGTGAACAGCAGCCGGAACAAATTGCCAAGGGCTCCCGTTATGTGGTGGCGGTGGATGGCCCTGCCGGAGCCGGAAAAGGGGCAATTTGCCGTGCTGTAGCTGCTAGGTTTGGTTTTAGTTATCTGGATACCGGCTCCATCTATCGTGGGGTGGCCCTGCTTTCACTGCAAAACGGGGTGAGCGATGAAGAAGAGCTTGGAGAGGTGGCGGCTAACATGCCCTTTGAGTTTCGCGCTGTAGCAGATGGTGGATTTAGAGCTTTTTTAGCCGGCAATGATGTCAGTGCCACACTACGGGAAGAGCGGGTTGGTCGTCAGGCATCCCATGTGGCTGCCGTACCCCAGGTAAGGGCTGCTCTGCTGACATTTCAGCGACGCTATGGTGGTGACAATAATATAATTCTTGATGGTCGGGATACCGGAACAGTGGTCTGGCCAGATGCCGATCTCAAGGTGTTTTTGACCGCTAGTTTAGAAGAAAGAGCAAAACGTAGGGCTTTGGAGTTGCAAGGCAAGGGAGAAACTGTTAGTTTCCACAAGATACGCGATATGATGGCGGAACGTGACGCGCGAGATGAGAGTCGCACCCATGCGCCATTAGCCTCAGCAAAAGATGCTCACTTCATTGATACAACGTTGTTAACATTGGAACAGAGCATAGATAGCGTAGTTAAATTAGTAGATAAGTTGGTGGGGAATAGGCCCCGATAACATTTGGTAACTCTCTTTAATTTTTTTAAAAAATAGGGTTATCATACAAACGAAGGTGTACACACAGTGGCTGTTGAATTCCAGGCGGACGATGCCGAAATTGCTGATGAGGATTTTAGTGCTTTATTAGAGGAGTCCTTTAATAAAGGGGTAGGAAAAGAGGGACAGGTTGTCTCAGGTAAGATCATCCAACGTGAGGGTGAAGAGTTTATTATTGATGTTGGGTTGAAATCCGAAGGTCGTCTGACCGTTCGGGAATTTCTCGATATCGATGGTAATTTGGCTCTGGAAGTTGGTGATTCCATCGATGTCTTTGTTGAGCGTTGCGAAGATGACCAAGGGCTTGCAGTACTCTCTCGGGAGAAGGCGAAACGGGAGGAGGCTTGGGTTAATTTGGAGAAAGCCTTTGAGGACAAGCTTATTGTCCATGGTCGGATTCTCGGTAAGGTTAAAGGTGGCTATACAGTAGATCTCAATACCTTGTCGGCTTTCTTGCCAGGATCACAGGTAGATGTTCGTCCGGTTCACGATATTATTCGTTTACAAGAAGAGGACCAACCTTTTGATATCCTCAAAATGGATCGTCGCCGGGGTAACATAGTTGTCTCCCGTCGTGCTGTAATTGAAAAGCAGCGTGAGAATGCACGTTCTGCACTGCTAGAGACACTCCACGAGGGCATGATCCTCGATGGTATCGTCAAAAATATCACCGATTATGGTGCATTTGTTGACTTGGGTGGCCTGGACGGACTGCTGCACATCACAGATATGTCCTGGAAACGTGTTAAACATCCAAGCAGTGTGGTTACTGTTGGCGACACTGTTTCAGTTCAGGTTATTAAATTTAACGCTGAAACCCAACGTATCTCATTGGGTATGAAGCAGCTTCAGACAGATCCATGGGAAGGTATCAGCGTAAAATATCCTTCTGGTGCCAAGTTCCGTGGTCATGTTACCAACATCACCGATTATGGTGCATTTGTTGAGATGGAGTCTGGTGTTGAGGGTCTGGCCCATGTTTCTGAGCTGGCCTGGACCAAGAAAAATGTCCATCCTTCAAAGTTACTTGAGGTAGGTCAAGAGGTTGAGGTGGTGGTTCTTGATGTTGATGGTGAGCGTCGCCGTATCTCCTTGGGACTCAAGCAGTGTATGGAGAATCCATGGCAGGCATTTGCCGATAACAACCCAGTTGGCACACCTGTAACTGGCGAAATTAAAAATATCACCGAGTTCGGTCTCTTTATCGGCCTGGAGGGCGATATCGACGGTCTGGTACATCTATCCGATGTTAGCTGGGACTCCGTAACAGGTGAAGAGGCATTAAAAGAGTTTCAACGTGGTTCAGAGGTCGAGGCGGTTGTTCTATCCCTTGATCCTGAAAAAGAGCGTATCTCGTTGGGTCTAAAACAGGCCAACCCAGATGAATGGAGTGTATGGGTTGATGCCAACCCCAAAGGAACCAAAGTTACTGGTACAGTTAAAGAGGCTTCAGGTACTGGTTTTATTCTTACTCTATCTGAGAATGTTGATGCTCTATTGCGTAAGCAGGAGTTCTCACGGGATGATCCCGATGGAACAAGCCTGACTCCTGGTTCCCAAGTTGATGTTGTTGTTTCTGCCATTGATCGGCAAAAGCGTAAGGTTGCCGTCTCCGTCAAGGCTTTGAATGCTGCTGAAGAGCGTCAGACCATCAAAGAATACACCTCTGAAAAAGAGGATGTTGGTGGTATTAGCAGCTTGAGTGAGGCTTTGAGCAAGGCTTTTGAGAAAAAAGCTGAGGGTTGATTTTACATTTTTTTATTAATTGGACCGGGTTAATTGTTGCCCGGTCCAATAAATTTTGCTAAATCTATATATTCTAGAATAGTATTCTTTGCTTAAAAGAGGTTGCCAACATGACAAAATCAGCGTTAATAAATGCCCTATCCCGACAAAAAAATCTTTCCAGAAAAGATGCGGAAACCGTCGTAAACACAGTATTTGAAGAGATTAGCATGTCTTTGGAGCAGGGTAGACGTGTGGAGCTTCGTGGCTTTGGTAGTTTTGGCTTGAAGGAGCGTCGTTCTCGTGAGGGACGTAATCCCAAGACAGGTGATCAGGTTATGGTTGAAGCAAAACGTGTTATGTTTTTTAAAGCAGGTAAAGAGTTGCGGGAAAGAGTCGACGGCTAATCTGCTGCTGTTGTTGCCTTGAATATAAAAATTTGCAAACCTGCCCGGATGTTATAAACATCCGGGCAGGTTTGTAGCGTGCTCCTACCAAGTTGCTTGTTGATAGTTCACATTAATGGTTATGACAACAAAATCGTCAACATAGACGGTTTTTTGCAATAAACAGTACCCGATCCCAATCTGCATTATTGTCCCACACCCACTGTTACACTAAATTTTAAGAGCAATCCGGGTATTAACCTTATAGATGGCAGCAGAGTGCACGCTGGGTAAGATGAATCAAGAGGTTATGTCAGGTGTGTGCGCACAACTGCGAATCCAGGTTTATTTAGCCGATAAAAAAAATCCATTTTGAGCACCACCTAAGCTGTATCAATTAAGAGCTGCCCTATGTCTGGATTATTAAATCTAATATTAATATTCACCCTGACCATGTTTGCAGTTCTTTTTGCCCTGTCAAACCAAAATCAGGTTGATATCAGCTTTCCTGGTGGTTTTGTAGTTTCAGGTGTTCCCATATTTGTGCTTACCTTTGTGCCTATGTTTCTAGGTTTTTTTCTAGGGATTATCTCCGCTTGGTTTAAAAAGCTAAAATACAAAAAACGCATGGAGGTTATGCAGAGTAAAAACAGCGAATTGATAGAAGAGTTGACAAATTTGCGCAACCTTCCTTTGGATAATGACACACAGTTATAACCTGGATATCCCATGGCTTTTGACCTCCCTTACCTGATAGGCTGGGCCGCTTTGGCTATTACGGTCAGTGCGGTGATCTTCCGTACTGCCTATCGTCTTGGCCGTGATGTGGAGGCGCGCTATCATGAAAAATTGGAAGAGCACCAAGAGTCAGCCTTCTACTACAAGGGTTTAAACTATCTCCTCTCCGATGAGCAGGACAAAGCCATTGAAGAGTTTGTCAAAGTTGTAAGAATAAATTCAGAAACCGTTGAAATTCATCTCTCATTGGGTAATCTATTCCGCTCTCGTGGTGAGGTGGGGCGAGCCATTCGTATCCACCAAAATTTAATAGCCAGACCCAACTTAAGCACCGCACATCGCACCTCTGCACTTTATGAGCTGGCAGAAGATTATCGGCAGGGCGGCTTTGTTGATCGGGCTGTTGAGGCGTGTCGGCAGGTGTTGAGTGTAGATCCCAACCATGCTCGGACCCTCTCTAGTCTGTTGATGCTCCACGAAAGTGAAGGTCGCTGGGATACCGCTCTTGAGGTGTTACAGAGACATAAAAAGGTGACTGGTACGCCGGACCCCCGCCGTGAGGCCCACCTTCTACTCCGTATTGGTCAGGAACAGATGGAGGGGGGAACCTTGGCAGATGAGGAGTCTGCAATTGATCGATTTCGTAGTGCGGTACGAATTTTTCCTGGTTGTGTAGAGGGTTATCGTCTTTTGGGTGAGGCCCATCTAGCCAGAGGCAGGATAGGCGAGGCAATTAGCAGTTTTGCGACTTTGCAAAAAACTCGTCCCACCCACTTTTTTTTGGTTGTAGACTCTCTTCTTAAGGCGTATAGGAGTCAGGACGATATCACAGGCTTTGAAAAGTTTATGGTCAGAGCGGTAAATGGGCCTTCGGCATCCACCCGTTTGATTATACTGTGGAGTAGATACCTTGAAGAGAGAGAGCGTTTTCAAGAGGCTATAGAGGTATTAAGGGCTGGCACACAGAAACATCCAAGTGCTGTTGGTGTTGCCAAGCAGTTGATATTGATGTTAAGTCGAATGAACCGTTGGCAGGAGGCAGTTGGAGTGGCAGAGCGATGCCTTGATCATCATCTCTCCCGGCAACCTGTTTTTCAATGTACCCAGTGCGGTTTCAAGGCCCAGGATATATACTGGCAGTGTCCACAGTGTCACCAATGGGATACCATGGAGCCTTTGTAAGAATATCAAGTTTATGTAAAGAGGATTTTTGTGGCGGAATTCAAGCCTACTACACCAGAGCGAAAGAAAAGGGATTTAAAACATTTTTTTCGCTACCATCTGATTCGCTTACATCGGTTGGCAGAAGATCCCAAAGCCATAGCCCTGGGGTCGGCATGGGGTATTTTTGTTTCATTTACACCATTTTTGGGCTTTCACCTTATTCTCTGCACCATAATGTGCATAATCTTTGGTGGTTCCAAACTGGCCTCTTGGATCAGCAGCCTGATAGGCAACCCGGTAACCTTCCCCTTTTTCTTCTGGGCAGACTACACATTGGGGAGCTGGATGATGGATATACTTGGGATTGCTAGGGATACCACCACCAAGCTATCTATAGAGGCGTTGAGTCTGGATGCCGTGGCTAACGATATGAGCAATATTATCGTACCAATTTTGTTTGGCGCAGTAATAATGGCCCCTCTAGCAGGAGCAACTGGTTACTGGGCAACATATAAATTTGTTGAGTTAACCCGGCATCGCCGGATGAAAAAAATGAAGCTAGCCCGAGAAAAATATGGCAATACTTAGCTTGTTAAGGAAAAATAACATATGAAAATTATACTTGCTGGTGATCATGGTGCTTTTGAGTTGAAAAAGGAGATAATAAAGCATCTGCAAGATAAGACCAGCTACCAAATTATCAACCTTGGAGTTGATAATGGAGAATCGGTGGATTATCCTAGCTACGCACAAAAACTGTGTAGTGCAATTTTGGCTAAGGAGGCCGAACGGGGTGTTCTTCTGTGTGGTACTGGCTTGGGTATGTCCATTGCTGCCAACCGTTTCAAGGGTATTCGCGGTGCTCTGTGCCACGATGAATATACCGCACGCATGTCCAGGCAGCACAACGATGCCAATGTTCTTATACTGGGTGCTCGTACTATTGGTGTAGCAACCGCTTTGGGGATTGTTGATGTCTGGTTGCAAGAGGATTTTGTCGGTGGTCGGCATCAACGGCGTTTGGATAAGATCGAGAAGTAGCAACTATTTTTCATTTTCGGTTTTTCACCAAGTTCACTAAAAAAACCATAATGGTCTTAAGAACACTGTAGACGTTTTTTATTACTCTTTTTTTAAGGATCTTTTAATGTCCGATTTTACTACGGATCTTCAAACTTCTGACCCGGAAATTTTTAACTCCATTCAAGATGAGCTAGGTCGCCAGAAGTCACAAATTGAGCTAATTGCTTCGGAAAATATCGTTAGTCGAGCTGTTTTAGAGGCCCAAGGCAGCGTTATGACCAATAAATATGCCGAAGGCTATCCAAAAAAACGATATTATGGTGGTTGTGAGTTTGTCGATAGATCAGAGGCTCTTGCTATTGAACGGGCCAAAGAGCTGTTTGGTTGTGAATATGCAAATGTACAGCCCCACTCAGGATCTCAGGCCAACATGGCTGCCTATCTGGCGGTCGCCAAAGCAGGTGATATGATTTTGGGTATGTCACTGGCTGATGGTGGTCATCTGACCCATGGCTCCAAGCCAAACTTCTCCGGTCAGGTGTTCAGTGCGGTACAGTATGGTCTGGACCCTAAAACCGAACGTATCGATTATGATCAGGTTGAAGAGCTGGCCCGTGAGCATAAACCAAAGATAATTATAGCAGGGGCGTCTGCCTACAGCCGGGTGATCGATTTTCCCCGTTTTCGCAAGATATGTGATGCAGTAGGGGCCTATTTGGTTGTTGATATGGCCCATTTTGCTGGACTAGTGGCAACAGGTGAGCACCCAAGCCCCTTTCCCTATGCCGATATAGCTACAACTACAACCCATAAAACCCTACGTGGTCCCCGTGGTGGTATGATTTTAACCAACAGTGAAGAGCTTGCCAAAAAAATCAATTCCAAAATTTTCCCCGGTATTCAGGGTGGACCCTTGGAGCATGTTATTGCTGCCAAAGCCGTGGCTTTTCGTGAGGCGCTGCAACCGGAGTTTAAAACCTATGCTCAGCAGGTGAAGAAGAATGCGGTAGCTCTTGCTGAGGTGTTGGTTGCAGGTGGTTTGCGTATTGTCTCTGGTGGTACTGACAACCATTTGATGTTGGTGGATTTAACCTCGCGAGATATCACCGGAAAAGATACTGAAAACGCCCTGGAGCGGGCAGGGTTGACCTGTAATAAAAACGCCATTCCCAACGATCCCCGAAGCCCCTTTATCACATCAGGCATCCGTTTGGGTACTCCTGCTGCCACCTCCCGTGGTTTTGATGAAGAGGCATTCAGACAGGTGGGACGGATGATTGTGCGAATTGTCGATACTGTCTCCGGTGGTGGTGATGCGGCTATTGAGGCTGAGGTGTTGGCAGAGGCAACGGCTCTTTGTGAGAAATATCCTATTTATCCAGAGCTTTAGGTTTAATTTAATATAGTTATTGTCAGGTAAATTTGGTGGATCAAGACCAACGATATATGGATCAAGCTTTGCGCCTTGCAGCCAGAGCTGTTGGTCGCACTCGACCAAATCCTGTTGTTGGTTGTGTTATCGTTGCTGACAACAGGGTGGTTGGCAGGGGTTTTCACCCCAAAGCAGGAGAGCCACACGCCGAGGTTTTTGCCTTGCGAGATGCCGGGCAGAAGGCAAAAGGGGCCACCGCTTATGTAACCTTGGAGCCGTGTAGCCATACAGGCAGAACCCCACCTTGCGCCCAGGGGTTGATTAAAGCTGGTGTTAGCCGGGTTGTTGTGGCAATGACAGATCCCAACCCCAAAGTCTCCGGGGCAGGGTTGCAAATGCTGCAGAGTGCGGGAATTGAGGTTGCAACCGGGGTTCGGGAGGAAGAGGCCAAAAGTTTGATCAAGCCTTTTACCACCTGGGTAAAACATGGTCGTCCCATGCTCACCCTAAAAATGGCTGCCTCTTTGGATGGTAAAACCGCCACTCGTAGTGGGGAGAGCCAGTGGATAACCGGGCCTTATGCTCGTAAATATGTTCAGGGAATGCGCGACCGCCATGATGTTGTGCTGGTGGGTATCGGTACGGTATTGGCGGATGATCCCCGTCTTAACTGTCGAATAGCTGGTGGTAGAGATCCAATTCGCCTGGTTGTGGATTCCAACTTGCAAATTCCCCATAGTGCCACCATATATGAATCATCTGACAGTGCACCTTTGTGGATTGCAACCTTGGAGAAAAATAGCGGTCAAACTGTAGAGAGACTAAGCCAGCGTGGTGTGAAGGTCATTAAATGTAAAGAGACCTCGGATGGTAGGGTTGATCTAGTCCATATGATGCAACAGCTGGGGGAGTTGGAGATAACCAGTGTTCTGTCGGAAGCTGGTGGTATTTTAAGTGATGGTCTGTTGAATGCTGGTGTGGTTGATCGTCTGGCTCTGTTTTTGGCACCAAAATTAATCGGTGGACATGAAGCACCCGGTCTTCTGAAGGGTTTGGGTGTTGCTGAGTTGGCTAAAGCCCAAAAGATAAGCAATTTAAAAGTGACAACTATTGGTGATGATCTACTTATCAGGGGTGATATTATCTGATGTTTACCGGCCTAATTGAAGATGTCGGGTCGGTAAAGGCCATTGAAAAAACCGGGCAGGATTGGTTGCTGCGGGTGACATGCGGTTTTGATATGTCCAGTGTCAAACTTGGAGACTCCATTGCCATTAATGGGGCCTGCCTTACCGTTATCGCTAAAGAGCCACAAGGTTTTTCGGTGCAGATATCAAGAGAGAGCGTCAACAAGACAACCTTTGCAAAGTTAGCCCCAGGTGCCATACTTAACATGGAGAGGGCTTTGATGGTGGGTGGTCGTCTTGATGGTCATATGGTGCAGGGCCATGTTGATGCGGTGGGTAAAGTGGAGCGAATCACCCCACGGGGTCGCTCAATAGAGATTTGGTTTTCCCTTCCCAGCGAGGCAGGGCGTTATATTATAGCAAAAGGTTCCATTGCTGTTGATGGTGTTAGTCTAACGGTAAATGAGGTGGTTGATGGTGGTGGTGTTAGCCGTTTTTCTGTCAACATTATTCCCCATACCCAGAAAAAAACAACATTGGCTGGGCTGGCTCCTGGTCATCAGGTCAACATTGAAACCGATCTACTGGGCCGTTATGTGGAGAGGCTGATGCAGTCAGGTGGTCGTCATGGACGACCGATGGATGAGGCGTATTTACGCAAGAAAGGTTTTTGATTGAATGTCAAATTTTAATACGATAGAAGAGGTGATTGAAGATTTCCGCCAGGGTAAGATGGTGATTTTGGTGGATGACGAAGATCGGGAAAATGAGGGTGATTTAGTTATACCTGCCCAGTATTGTGATGATGCTGCTGTTAACTATATGACCAAATATGGTCGGGGTTTGATCTGCCTCTCAATGACCCAAGACCGCATAAGACATCTGCAACTACCTTTGATGGTGGTGGATAACAACGCCAAATACAAGACAGCTTTTACTGTCTCTATTGAGGCAAGTACCGGGGTAACAACGGGTATTTCTGCCCAAGATCGTGCCAGAACAATTGAAGTTGCCATTGACGATAAAGCCACACCATGTGATCTCGCCCGCCCTGGTCATGTTTTTCCTTTGGTCGCCCGTGATGGTGGTGTGTTGGTAAGGGCTGGTCATACCGAAGCATCGGTGGACCTGGCCCGTTTGGCAGGGGCAAAACCGGCTGCGGTTATCTGTGAGATACTAAAAGATGATGGCACCATGGCTCGGGTTCCGGATTTAATTCCATTTGCCAAAGAGAAGGGTCTGAAAATCGCAACGATTGCCGATTTGATATCATTTCGCACTGAGAATGAAAGGTTGGTGCATAAGGCGGTTGAGACTAGAATTCCCAGTGTGTTTGGTGGTGAGTGGCGGTTGATGGTCTACACCAATGATGTTGATGATTTTCAACATGTTGCCATGGTGAAGGGTGATGTTGATCCAACAAAGCCTGTTTTGGTACGGGTCCATTCTGAGTGTCTGACAGGTGATCTTTTCGGTAGTTTGCGCTGTGATTGTGGCAGCCAGCTACAAGCTGCCATGAAACAGGTGGGTGATGAGGGTGTTGGTATTGTGCTGTATCTACGACAGGAGGGTCGTGGTATAGGTTTGATAAATAAAATGCACGCCTATAATCTGCAAGATAAGGGTATGGATACGGTTGAAGCCAACGAGGAGCTGGGTTTTGCCCCTGATCTACGTGATTATGGCATTGGGGCGCAGATACTTAGGGATATTGGTGTCAGACAGATTAAGATATTGACCAATAACCCCAAGAAAATTGTTGGTTTGGAGGGTTATGGTCTTGAGGTTGTTGAGCGGGTTCCCATTGAGATAGCAGCCAAGGAGAACAACGCCGAATATCTGGAGACCAAACATAATAAAATGGGCCATTTATTAAAGCAGTTTCCGGCAAAGATGGCCCAAAAGCATTGATGACAATCTACCAATTTTACTGCCATTTCAAATCATCGGATAGGCCATAAAAAAAGGTATAAAACCTACAAAAAAGGTGACATAGCTACTATGGATAAGCAGACAAAATATATTGAGGGTAGTTTGGATGCCAACGGCGCAAAATTTGCCGTAATTGTGGCCCGTTTTAACAGTTTTATAACTGAGCGTCTGCTGGAAGGGGCGTTGGACTGTCTTGTTCGCAATGGGGCTGATGCTGGTGATATTACCGTTGTCAGGGTTCCGGGCGCATATGAAATTCCCATGGCAGCAGCCAAGTTGGCCCAAAGCAAAAAATATGATGGCATGATCTGTTTGGGTGCGGTTATTCGTGGTGCTACCCCACATTTTGATTATGTCTGTTCCGAAGTGACCAAGGGTGTTGCAACGGTCTCTTTGGAAAGTGGCATTCCTGTTGGTTTTGGGGTGTTGACCACTGATACTGTTGAGCAAGCGGTGGATCGTGCTGGGGCAAAATCCGGTAACAAGGGTTGGGAGACTGCCCATTCCACCATGGAGATGATCAATCTGTACAAGCAGATTTAGGTATTTAAATTATTATGGAAAAAAGTGTGAAAAAAAATGGCCAGGGAGAGGTCAGTGCTTTAGATGACCCCCGGTTGCAGAAGTTGGCAACCAAGGGAAACGTGCAGGGCAATCGTCATAAAGCAAGGGAGTTGACTTTGCAAGCTCTCTATCAGAGTGATATTTCAGGTGATGATATCCAAAAAGCGGTTGAGCAGCTATACAATGAAAATCGTGGTGGTCGGGCTGATTTGGACTATTTTCAAAGGGTAGCCAAGGGTACTTGGAGCAGGTTGGTTGAGGTGGATAAATTGATAGCCGATGCCACCATAAACTGGACCACCCAGAGAATAGCCACCATAGACCGTAATATATTACGTCAGGGTGTATATGAACTATTGGCAGAGGTTGATCTACCACCCAGGGTGATTATCAATGAGGCCATTGAGCTATCGAAACGTTATGGTGGCAAAGGTTCAAAATCGTTTGTCAATGGGGTTATGGATCGTTTGGCAAGTGAGATAAGAAAATAGTGAATGGTGGGGTTTTATTCGTAAAGCAAGCTCACTTCTATATATATAGTAAATTCAAACCAAATCTGGACAAAAAAATATTTTTATTATTAGGGGTGCAGGGGGATTATCTCCCTGCTGGGTTT